>JAJRTD010000355.1 GCA_024278435.1 Gammaproteobacteria bacterium
CCCTTTATCCAGCCGCTGTTCCACCTGCCCGCTGATTTCCTGCAGGCGTTTTTGCAGCAGTTCATGCAGTTCGTTATTGGAACGGGCGAAACTTTCCATGCTGTCTTTTGACATCTCGCCCAGGCGCTTTTCGATGCTGTGCTGCATGTCACCGAAACGCTGCTCAAAGTCCGACTTTATTTTCTGCAAGCTCTGCAGCTGGGCCTGCAGATTTTGCTGCATGGTCTCACTGGATTTTGCCAGCCGTTCAACCGAGGCCTGTGACATTTCCCCCAGGCGCTTTTCCATGGCCTGCTGCACTTCACCAAAACGCTGCTCGGTTTTTGTCTGCAGCCGGGTCTGTGCCTCCAGTATGGCGGCCCGCATCTGCTGGAAGCTCTCCTGCAGGGCATGAGCACTCATCGCCTGCTCCTCTGACTTCGATGTTATTTCAGCCAGCTTTTTACTGACGCGAAAGAACAGTACCAGCAACACAATAAATACGGCCGCAAGCAGGGCAATAATAATCAACTCGGCATTACTTAAGGTAATAAAACTGGTTTGCATCTGATGACTCTTGACCTTTCGGACGATCTTCCCGGTTACAGGGATTTATACGATATAATTATTTTTTTATTCTACTCTACCACACGTTATGAGCATCATTCTCTGCAAAACCAGCGATATTGAAGACCCGGGCAGCAAAAGCTTCGAAGTTAAAATAAAACGCAAAACCCGGGATATTTTTGTGGTGCATAAAGATGGTGAATTTTTTGCCTACTACAACCGGTGCCCGCATACCGGTGCCAGCCTCGAGTGGCAACAGGATCAGTTCCTCGACCTTGACAAGGCCCTGATCCAGTGCGCCACCCATGACGCCCTGTTTACCATCGACAGCGGTGAATGCATTGCCGGGCCCTGTGCCGGTGACCACCTCACCCCGCTGCAGCTCTCCATACAGGGCGATGAAGTCCACCTTGAGGTATAAGCCGGCCTGGATGGAACTGATTATCCGCCTTTTTCCATTGTGGGCCATTGCCCTGTCGGTGCTCGCCTGTTTTTTACCGCTACCGTTTATTGAACTGAAGCCCGTCATTATCCCTTTACTGGCACTGATCATGTTCAGCATGGGCCTTGGTCTGCAGGTGGCCGACTTCAAACGCGCACTGGCCATGCCCAGGCTGATTATCAGCGGCCTGGTGATGCAGTACAGTATTATGCCGCTGGCAGCATTGCTGATTGCCAGAGCGCTGCAGCTTGACCCGGCTCTCAGTATCGGCCTGATCCTGCTCGGCAGCTGTCCCGGCGGCACTGCATCCAATGTCATTACCTACCTGGCAAAGGGCAATGTGGCCCTGTCCATCACCCTGACCAGCCTGTCGACCCTGCTCGCCATCGTACTGACACCGCTGATTACCCTGTTAATCGCTGACAGTGCTATTGATGTCCCCGCCGGAAAAATGCTGGCCAGCATCCTGTACATGGTCATTCTCCCGGTATCGCTGGGACTGGCCCTGAACCACCTTTTTCCCGCCCGGATCCGGCCGCTGTCACCGTTTTTACCACTGATCGCCGTCGCCGCCATCGTGTTGATTATTGCCATTATCACCGCCCTGAATATCAATCACTTTGCGCAGATCGGGGCCACACTGCTGCTGGCCGTGGTTTTGCACAACACCACCGGCCTGTTCCTGGGCTATGGCGGTGCCAGGCTGCTGGGTTACCCGGCAAAAGAGTGCCGTACCCTGGCCATCGAAGTCGGCATGCAGAACTCCGGACTGGCGGTGGCACTGGCCATCAAGCATTTCTCCGCGGCAGCGGCGCTGCCCGGCGCCCTGTTCAGCATCTGGCACAATCTCAGCGGTTCCGCCCTGGCCTATATCTGGTCCCGGCGGCCTTCATAAAGCACCGGTTTTTGCATAAAAAACTTGACAGAAGCAGGGGTTTTTACTATGTTAGTAAACGTTTACTTATATAAACAAATCTCTTTTAAAACAATGTGAGGAAATATCATGAGTGACTTTGATTCAGAATTAGATGCCAGCGGTTTAAACTGCCCACTGCCTATCCTGCGTGCGAAAAAAGCAATTGCAGCAATGGATGCCGGTCAGACACTGAAAATTATTGCAACTGATCCGGGTTCTGTAAAAGATTTCGAAGCTTTCTGCAAACAGACAGGCAACACTCTGAAATCAAGCGGCGAAGAAGACGGTAAATTCGTTTTCATGATTGAAAAAGCTGCCTAAGACCTCAGGGATGACTAAAGTTGAGTAATCGACTTTCAGGCCCTGAGCGCAGAGAGACCATACTTTCTGCCGCTCAGGGCCTTTTTGCCAGAAAGGGATTTCACGGCGTTTCCATTGATGAGATCGCCCGTGCGGTCAATGTCAGCCCGGCTATTCTGTACCGGCACTTTGATTCCAAGCAGGCATTATACGAAGCCGTACTGGAAAAGTTTTCCGGGCAACGGCAGAGTTATGTCGACACCATTGTCAATCACGGCACCCGCTTTGAAGACGCTCTTGCCGGCATGACCCAGGTATATATTAAAAATATCGCACAGAATCCCGATATCCTGCGCATCGAGCTGCACAGCCTGCTAGAAGGCAACCCTGCCACCCACGCCTTTTTCCAGAACCGCTGGAAAAGCTTTACCGATTACATTGAATTCGGCCTGAATGAATACCTGCCTTATGACCTGCCCGATCGTGAGAAGATTATTTTAAGCGCCGGTCTAATGTTCCAGGGAATGGTGCGTGAAGTACTGATCCAGAAATGCCTGCAGCCACAGGACCGACTGATTGACCTCAGCCTGCATGAACTCAGCCATGAGCTGGTTAACCTGTTCCTGCACTCAATCGGCATTAACAAAACCCAGCTCTCGCGGAAGGCAACGATTTCGGATTGATTCCCTGCCACGATGAACGCACCTGCGCTTCATGTTAAAACATTATTTTTTTCCACAGATGAACGCAGATAAACACAGATATTCCAGAAACTGCTGTTGGAGCGAAACCTGTTTCTCTCCAACGAACAGGCGGCAAATCAATAGTTGTCGGTAGTTTGCCTGCAACGCTGTCGCTTATGCATGCATAAGCTGACTGTAACTCCCATAAAGCATCTGTGGAAAACTTTTGCTTTTATCCATGCTATTCGCAAACCCAAAAGCTTTTAATGACAAGACAGCCTTTTTCCGCTAAATTTCACCCACGATTAATCACGACAAGATCAACAAGATGAAACTGAAAAAACTGTTATTAAGCATCGCCTCGCTGGCACTGGTGTTGCAGATGCAACTGGCCCAGGCAGGCAACCCGAAAGTCAAAATAGAAACCAGCAAAGGTTCCTTTGTCGTTGAGCTATACCCTGACAAGGCGCCCGAAACCGTAGCCAACTTTTTAAACTACGTTAACAGCGGCGCCTACGACGGCACTATCTTTCATCGCGTCATCAAAAACTTTATGAACCAGGGCGGTGGTTTCACCCCGGATTATGTCAAAACCAAAACCAACGCGCCGATCAAGAATGAAGCCGATAACGGCCTGAAAAACCTGAAATACACCATCGCCATGGCACGCACCGGCGACCCGCACTCGGCCACCAACCAGTTTTTTATCAATACGGCCGACAACCACTTTCTGGACCATACCAGCAAAACGACCAGTGGTTGGGGTTACACGGTATTTGGCAAGGTAATCGAGGGTGAAAACATCGTCGGTGCTATTTCACGGGTACCGACCGGATCAGGCGGCCCGTTTTCAAAAGATGTGCCACGCACACCGATCATTATTAAAAAAGTCACCGAGATAAAGGAATAGGTCGTTGGTCATACCATAACCACCAATGAACTATGACCTTATCAATTCCGGCAGAAAATATTCGCTCACCAGAATCGGTTTTCCCGATACCCGGAAAACCGAACGCCGGCCCCAGACCGGTTCGTCAGACGTAACA
>JAJRTD010000356.1 GCA_024278435.1 Gammaproteobacteria bacterium
TGTACATAATCGCCGGCGGTGGCACCTGGGTTAAGCAAACAATAGGCTTCATCAAGCGTACTGTTATGCGTTTCAATGGTGAGCCTGCCACGCCCCTCCAGGGCATCACGCGCATTAAGCACAAGATTAAGCATCGCATCTTCCAGGTCCCCGGGGTCAATATCTGTTTGCCACAGGTTCTCTGCTAAATGATACTCAACTTCCACCTGTGACGTTACTGACTGCGTAATCAGATTATCGATACTGTCGATGATGCGATTAATATTTACAGGTTTTACACTGTATGCATCCTGCCGTGAAAAACTGAGCAGCTGCCGGGTTAGTTTGGCGGCACGCTCACTGGAACGTTTGATGCTGTCAATACGCTTTTTTGTTTTGTCATCAGAAGGTATATTCTGCTCGAGCAAATCCAGATTACCCTGGATAATGCTGATAATATTATTAAAGTCGTGCGCGATACCGCCTGCCATTTTACCGACCGCATCCATTTTTTGTGAACGGCGCAATGCTTCCTCTGTCTGTCGATGTTCGGTTATATCGAAAAAATAACCACGCATCATCACTGGCATACCGTGCTCGACAATAACGGTTACTTCATCGCGTAACCATATAACCCTGCCATCAGCACGAACATTACGATATTCGATTGTATGACTGGCTCCCTGCTCGGTTTCACGCTGGCAAAAGCTGGTAACACTCGCCCGGTCGTCCGGGTGAATGCGATCCGCCCAGCTTTCAAAATCCGTCCATTGTTCCGGCGGGTATCCCGTAAGCCCGGTAATATTCGGCCCCATATACGTAAAACGCTGCAGAGTCAGATCAAATTCCCAGGCAACAGCTGCGGTGGACTCAACCAGATCACGATACAGTTTTTCACTTTTCTGTAGCTTTATCTGGCTTCTTTTATTCTCCTCGCGCAGCTGATATTGCTCGGTAACATCGTGAAACACCAGCACCATACCCAGTATTTCACTGCCATTTCTTTCACGAATAGGCGCCGCAGAATCCGCAATCTGATATTCAGTTCCGTCTCTGGCAATCAATGTGGTGTGATTACTGAGGTAAACCGTTTCACCGGTGGACAATACTTTCTCAACCGGGTTTTCGATAACTTCACGTGTGCTGGCATCAATAATCGGGAAAACTGTTTTTACCGGCAGGCCACAGGCTTCCTGTGTTGACCAGCCGGTTAATTCTTCAGCCACCGGATTTAGTGAAACCAGCATACCCTGCTTATCCGATACCATCACCGCATCACCGATAGAGCGCAGTGTGATCGACAGATTTTCTTCGCTGAGGCGCAGTTGTTCACGACTCGCTTCGAGCTTACGCAACAGACGGCGCTGCTTATCTATTTCCTGATTGAGCGCCAGAAACACACCACGTTGTGACGCCCCGCTATGTAAACGTATTATTATCTGTGCGAGTTTGCCATCTTCGGCGGGGGATGCCAGAAAACCTTCACATGAGTCTATTTCAATGATGGACTCAGGCAATGAAGCTTTAAAAGCTAACGGTATCGGCAACCGGGAACGTGTGCAGGACTTAAGCTTCGCTAACAGCTCCTCATGCGTCAAACCTGATAACTCACCTAAATTACTGCCTGCAAGCTGCTCAGGTTTTTGTTTAAGCTGGCGACATGCCGCACGATTGCAGGCCTGGATTTTCCCGTCAGCCGATACCAGCAACATGCCTTCCGGTAAATGCTCGGCAAGCAGTAAAAACGCTTTCGCCTGCATCAATTAACCTTTGTAATATTCAATGCCGGGAGCATTATCAGCTTCAGCATTGTGTTGCAGATAAATTTCTATCAGACATCCGGCATCTCCCCGGGCAATGGTCTTGACTAAAGAGACTTTGGCGTAACCCAGGTTTTCCGCCGCAATAGTGCCGAACACATTGGATGTCATCATACACAGCGAAGGTCTGCCGATCACTTTTTCGGCAAACGGACAGGTCGTGCTCTGCAATACAATTTTATCACTACTTTGTGATACCACCCGGTAATCACTTTGAATTCGCTGCTTAAGATCAACCATAACCGCCGCTACCTGCGAAAGATTCAGGCTGGATACCTGCAATGCTTTACAATAACTCTGGTTGAGCTGTTCGCCCATATTCTGACCGACAATAGCAATAAACCCCGAGGCCTCATCCACACCGACCACATCCTGCAGGGCACCGGAAAGATGGCGCAGCAGATCACGCATAAAGACATCACGCTCCAGTGGAATATCCAGTGCCGAAATTTCAGTTTCTATAGCTTCAGTCATGTTACCCCCGGTAGCAAACGACCGTTTATCGTGGTCCCAAGAATAAAGCAAAATAGCCACGGCGTTAAGTTTTTTTAGAATGAATATGAATACCACTATTTATGCGCCGGTTTCCCTGCCACCCGAAAAACCCCATAACTTTATGATTCATAATTCATTTTTTCCGCAACAAGCATATTTCGCGCAACAAATATAATTTGCTTTAAGGCTGCAATTTGATGTCAAATATTTCACCGATGGCCTCAATCGCTGCTTTATCATCCCACTCATAGGCGCCTCGAACCTTGCCCAGCACACGGCCATTTTCATCAACAAAAACCGTCAGCGGAATGGTGTTGGCACCCAGCATGTTCTCCAGAAATAATTTACTGTCGAGAAAATTCTCAAAGGTGATACCGGTCTGCTCAATAAATGCCTCAGCCGGTTTTTTATAATCATCCGTCGAAATACCGATAATATTAAATTCTTTTCCGTTATAACGTTTTGACAACCGTTGCAGCGAAGGCATCTCCGCGCGGCAGGGGCCACACCAGCTTGCCCAGACATTAATCAGCAGCGGCTTGCCTTTATAATGATCAAACGTTTTCGTGTCGCCATCGAATCCCTGCAGGGTGGCCGCGCGCAGATACGCCCCGGTTTCGACCTCACCGGGCGTGCCGGCGGAAATCGTCTGCGAAAATGCCAGCATCAGCAAAAAAGTCAGGAAAAGTTTATTAATCATTTTTATAAAAAGCATCTCAATCGAATCTCTGTTCAACCCTGAATAAAGTAAATACCAGGTCACAAATAAATTCCGGCATGACCTGATACTACGTTATTTCAGGCAGCTGCGACACATCCTTATTTAAGGTAAAATCCCGCTCCAGATATTTATTCATCATTCATTTCAGCTTTAGGTAATCACATGTCCAACTCCGCTGCTACAAACTTCACCGCTGCTCAAAACCACATTCCCGGTGGCGTTAATTCGCCGGTCCGCGCATTTGCCGGCGTTGGCGGCGACCCGGTTTTTATCAAACGCGCACAGGGCGCTTATATTTTTGGCGAAGATGACAAACAATACATCGATTATGTCGGTTCCTGGGGGCCGATGATTCTCGGCCACGCGCAGCCGGATGTCATTGCAGCAGTACGTGAAGCCGCCGGCAACGGCCTCAGCTTCGGCGCACCGACCGTGATCGAAACCGTGATGGCGGATAAAGTCTGCGAACTAGTGCCTTCGATGGACATGGTACGCATGGTCAGCTCCGGCACCGAAGCGACCATGAGCGCGATCCGTCTGGCGCGCGGTTTTACCGGCCGCGACAAACTGGTGAAATTTGAAGGCTGTTACCACGGTCATGCCGATTCTTTATTAGTGAAAGCCGGTTCCGGTGCCCTGACCCTGGGCCAGCCAAGTTCGCCCGGTGTACCCGCTTCACTGGCCGAACACACGGTCACCCTGCCGTATAACGACCTGGAAACTTTCAACA
>JAJRTD010000357.1 GCA_024278435.1 Gammaproteobacteria bacterium
AGGGTTCCGCGCAACTGGAAACCGCATGCCTGAAGAAACAGCAGTGGCAGCAGTAACAATAAATACCGGTGCCGGCCTGAAATAATACGCATAATAAATGGCATAATAAATGGCATATTAACTGGCAACAATGTTTACCAGGCGGCCGGGCACAACAATCACCTTGCGCACGGTCTTGCCTTCGATATTCGCGACAATTTTTTCATCGGCCAGTGCCGCCGCTTCAATGGCCTGGTTATCCGCCGTGGCGGCAATATTGATTTTTGACCGCAACTTGCCGTTCACCTGAACCACCAGTTCAATTTCATCACGTACCAGCGCCGACTCATCACACTGCGGCCAGCGTTTATCGGCCAGTAATTCATCATGCCCCAGCTCATACCACAGCTGCTGGGTAATATGCGGCACGATCGGCGACAGCAGTAACACCGCCGTTTCAATGGCCTCGCCTTTTACCGCCCGCCCCTGTTCACTGTCATCATCAAACTTCGCCAGTTCGTTCATCAGTTCCATTACCGCGGCAATGGCGGTATTAAAGGTATGGCGACGGCCAATATCATCACTGACCTTGGCAATGGTTTCATGCAGTTTGCGGCGCAGGGTTTTCTGCTCCGGGTTCAGTGCGTCTACGTCGAGGCTGGCGCCGGTACCATCAGCAACATGGGCGGCCACCAGTTTCCACAGCCGTTTAAGGAAGCGTGAAGCACCGTCGACACCCTCATCATTCCATTCCAGCGACTGCTCCGGCGGCGCAGCGAACAGGATAAACAGGCGCACGGTATCGGCACCGTATTTTTCTATTAACTGCTGCGGGTCAACCGTGTTGCCCCTGGACTTGGACATTTTACTACCGTCCTTTAATACCATGCCCTGGGTCAGCAGCTGCTTGAACGGCTCGTCGCTGTCCAGCAGGCCCTCATCACGCATCAGCTTGTGGAAGAAGCGTGCATACAGCAGGTGCAATACCGCATGCTCGATACCGCCGATATACTGGTCTACCGGGGTCCAGTAGCTTGCCCGCTGATCCAGCATGGCAGCCGCATCGGGGCAGGTAAAGCGTGCGTAATACCAGGAGGACTCAAAAAAGGTATCAAAGGTATCGGTTTCGCGCTCTGCCTTGCCGCCGCATTGCGGGCAGCTGGTTTCATAAAATTCCGGCATTTTTTTAATCGGTGAACCGACATCATCACCGTATTTCACGTCTTCGGGCAGCACCACCGGCAGCTGGTCTTCCGGCACCGGCACAGTACCGCAGGCATGGCAGTGAATAATCGGGATCGGCGTGCCCCAGTAGCGCTGGCGGGAAACCCCCCAGTCACGCAGGCGGTAGTTAACCTGTTTCTCACCCTTGCCCAGGGCCGCCAGTTTATCGGCAATGGCATCAACCGCCTGCTCGGAGCTCAGGCCATCAAATTCAGCGGAATTTTTCAGCACTCCCTTTTCAACATAGGCCTCCTCTTCCACCGAAATATCACTGCCATCGGCCGGGTAAATCACCTGTTTGATGGGCAGGCCATAGGTTATGGCAAAAGCATGATCCCGGCTGTCGTGCGCCGGTACCGACATCACCGCGCCACTGCCGTAATCAATCAGCACGAAGTTGGCGACCCATACCGGCACCCGCTCACCGCTGATGGGATGAATCGCCATAACACCGGTGGCCATGCCTTTCTTTTCCATGGTGGCCATATCTGCCTCGGCCACGCTGGTGGCCTTGCAGGAATCAATAAATGCTTTCAGCCCGGCATTGTTTTCTGCCGCCTGTTTCGCCAGCGGGTGCTCGGCGGCCACCGCCACGTAGGTAACGCCCATCAGGGTGTCGGCCCGGGTGGTATAAACCGTGAGTTTTTCCTCGCTGCCCTCGATATCGAAGCTGAGCTCCACGCCCTGGGAGCGCCCGATCCAGTTACGCTGCATGGTGCGCACCTGCTCCGGCCAGCCTTGAAGCTGGTCCAGGTCGTCGAGCAGCTGGTCGGCATAATCGGTGATTTTCATAAACCACTGCGAGATTTCACGGCGCTCGACGGTGGTATCGCAACGCCAGCATTTACCGTCAATCACCTGCTCGTTGGCCAGTACGGTCTGGTCATTCGGGCACCAGTTCACCCCGGCAGTTTTCTTGTAGGCCATGCCTTTTTTGAACAGGCGGGTAAACAGCCACTGCTCCCAGCGGTAGTAATCCGGTTTGCAGGTGGCAATTTCACGGTCCCAGTCGTAGGCGAAACCCAGGCGTTTCAGCTGGTCACGCATATAATCGATATTTTCGTAGGTCCATTTCGCCGGTGCCACTTTATTCTTCATGGCGGCATTTTCAGCCGGCAGGCCAAAAGCATCCCAACCCATGGGTTGCAGGACATTTTTGCCCTGCATGCGCTGAAAGCGGGAAATTACGTCGCCGATGGAGTAGTTACGCACATGCCCCATGTGCAAGCGGCCGCTGGGGTAGGGAAACATGGCCAGGCAGTAGAATTTCTCTTTTGTACTGTCATCCAGCGCACGAAAAGTGGACTTTTCATCCCACATTTTCTGTACTTTTTCTTCTATTTGCCGGGCCTGATATTCTTCATTCATAATTTTTTAAAGATTAAAGTGCAGTTCGTCGGATGGCCGCACCGGGTTCTAATTTCTGGGCTATAACTATTTCATACAAGGGTGGAAGGATACACCAGCAACAACACTACATAAAGGATTCGTTTCATTCTCATGAAAGATTTAAGGCTATTTCAACACAACATGAGCACCGTCAGCAGCAGCATGATCCC
>JAJRTD010000358.1 GCA_024278435.1 Gammaproteobacteria bacterium
CCTGACACTGGCACGGGCGGATGCGGACCGTGAGCTGTCATCAGCCAACAAGGAAATAGCGCTGATGCATGACGAAATGTTAATGAAGTACCTGATCGAAATCAAACAGGGCGATATCGTCGATCAGATAAGAAACATTATTCTGGAAAACCTGCCCGATGGTCACGTGTCCGATAAAATGGTCGCCAGGGAGCTGAACCTGAGCGAGCGCAGTATGCAGCGACGGTTGCAGGAGCGCAGCACCTCTTTCCGGACGCTGCTGGACGGGGTGCGCGAAATGGTAGCAAAACAATATATCAGAAACCCGATGAACCGGATGAGTGACATCGCTTTTTTACTGGGTTTTTCCGAACAAAGCGCGTTTTCCCGGGCCTTTAAAAAATGGACGGGAAAATCACCGGTTGAGTATCGCGATTCAATACAAAACTAGGCAGCCTCTGATTTATGTCATTCAGAGCGTTAGCGAAGAATCTTTTGCCCCGTAAATTGTTGATGGTGCAGTGGCTTAAGTGTAGTAACTCAAATTTAGTCCAGGGTATGGCCAGAAGTTGGCATTGAAGGAAAAGCTGAGACTGATTCACTACAGAGGCACAGAGGACACAGAGAAAAGCTTTTATGCTTTCCCCTTCTCTCTGCTCTGGCTTGATTTCAAAAGTTGAGCCCAAGTTGTCTGCGTTTGCTTATGGGTAGTTTGAGTTATTGACAACTGCCAGGATATATCAGAATCGGCATATCAATCTGTCAGCTCAAGTCTGAGCTACTACAATTAATCAGAAACTTCCTGGTGTTTGCTATTCGCCGGCAACATGCTCAATAACCAGATAGCCTGAGCTGTTGCATGAAAATCAGCGTGTGGTCTTTTGATTTTAGGCAGAGTGCTGGTTAAGGCGAGTACCTTACCGTCTCCAAGGTTGATGACGGGGTGCAGGTCGTCCCAGCTGCCGTCACTGTTTTGTGCCTCCAGGATATTTTTTAGCCATACGTGTTTTACTTTATGTACGGCGCCGGTATCAACCAGCATGAGCACACGCTGGATGTAGGCATCGCCGACACGAAAGTCCCAGGTCAGTTCGGAAACAACAACTTCCTGCAGTTCGGCAATGGTTGTGTTAACGGTATCGTTGTATCCGCACTGGTAGCGTTGCATAAAACGTAAGCCCATAAGCTGGTGGGTAACACAGCGCGGGTGAATATAATGTAAAGAGCAGAAGTCAGGCGACAGTTGTTTTTGAATGACCGGTTCACTGCCCAGGTTGGCGTCGCAACTTAAAGAGTAAAGAAAAAAGTATTGATAATCGGCCATCTTCGGCAACAGAAGAAGGTCCGGAATCCGGGGCCGATACAGTTCATCGAACATGGGCGTCCATAAATTGGCCGGTTGAGGGTCAAGGTGTTGCTGTTTGTAGCGGGAGTAGATTTTTTTAAAGTATCATTGTTTGAGTTCTGGGCCGCCTGTTTAATCATCCACCACAGGATAGGGTTCTGGGTGTTTTCGATATCGCTATAGCTGTTTTCCAGCCAGCGGACCGATTGATTGAAGTGCTGCTGTACAAGCGCTGGTGCGGGATGCGCTACATCACGGTTGTTTTGCCAGACCAGCCAGGAAAAAAGCAGGACCAGCGCGGTAAAAACAAGCAGGGTTATACGCAGGAGTATTTTCATAAAACCAGGAAGCCTGCCGTACCTAGCCGCTTAACTCGGCGTTTAAAATAGCCAGTACCTGTTCTGCGGCCTCACGTAGTTCACTCAATGCCTGTTCGGGAACATCGGTCGAGCCATTGCGCCCGATCAGTTCAACGCTTTGAGCTTTTTCTGCAAGACCGAAAGCACCGATACTGCCGCAGCTGCTTTTCATTTTGTGTGCGCTGTTAAACAATGCGTCAGCATCCTTGAGCTTGATAGCGTTTTCTATATTCTGTAATTGTTCAGGAAAACTTTGCAGGCACAGGGTGATGATGTCGTCAAATGTGTCACCCATCATTTCTTTCATTTCAGCGAATGCACCCGCATCCAGTGCAGCTTGAGACATAAAACTTTTACCGTTTAATCGTTATAGAGACGTGAGTGAGTATCGCCCACGAGTACTGCTTCAGGAACATTATCTTTCAGGGTGGCGACAATCTCAACATAAACGCCGGGCACCGCCTTGAACGATACCCATAAGGTGTTGAGTTTCATATCAACGTTAGCAAACAGAACTTCATTACTGAACTGCTTGAGGGCAAACTCGATATTTGCCAGGGTATCCTTGATGTACTGTTCGGGTCGGGTTTTAAGTTTGGGAATGATGATCAGTACATCACTGACCGGTCCACCTTCTTTATCGCGAGTCGGGGCAAGCTTCCATAGCGGCTCTGCGGGGCAGAGATCAACACTGAGTTTTAAATCTTTATTATCCATAAAAGAACCGCCCGTAGAAAATGTTACAGAAAGTTACATAAAGCCTGTCCTGATAATAGCCCGACTGTTTAATAAAGGCTAATTTAATTTAAAAACGGCTGTTCAGTTTCATCGATAAAAGATAAAACCCGGTTACAGGATCTGGGTAAGCCATTGACGTATATGCTGAATTTCTTCGAGGCAGACGGAATGGCCCATTTCATATTCGTACCATTCGACCTCCATGCCCTGTTCCCGCAGTAGTTCCATGCTGTGCTGGCCATAGTCATAGGCAACCACATCATCCTGCCGGCCATGGGCCATAAAAACCGGTATTTCCGCTGCGCATTCACTGATTTCATCTGCCAGGCTGTCAGGCAGGGCCAGGTAGGTGGACAGGGCCATAATACCGGCCAGTGGTTTCGGGTAGCGGCAGCCGCAATGCAGTGCGATCGCCCCGCCCTGGGAAAAGCCGGCAACCACAATACGGCTGGCATCAATGCCGGCAGCTTCCTGTGCTTCGCAAAGCTGTTTTAAAATAGCCGAGGATTCTTTTATGCCGGCTTCGTCCTCCTGCTCGACAATGGACAGACTGCTGATATCATACCAGCCCGGCATCGGGTAGCCCTGGTTGATGGTGATTGGCCGAACCGGCGCGTGCGGGAAAATAAAACGAACAGCAAAGTCAGCCGGCAGTTGTAACTGCTCAACGATAGGGACAAAGTCATTGCCATCGGCGCCTAGTCCATGCAGCCAGATAATGGCGGCGTCCGGTTGTGAACGGGTTTCGATAATGACGGATTCAAGTTCTGACATAAATTACGGCTATTTAGTTGTTTCGTTATAGGCTGAATATTGCAATAATTATCGACAAACAACAATCAACGTATTTTTTAGCGTGCGGTTTTCTATTAACGGTACTGTTTTTCGGGAAATATTGAATGAAAGTTCTTTTAATATGGCTGGTTTTAATGCTTTCTGCCTGCGGGATGCAGGGTGATCTGTACCTGCCCGATGAAAATGCCAGTGATAAAAGCCCGGTTAACGGTAACAGGTAACCGTATAAATATTAGATAATAAATGTAACTATGGATTTTTTTAATTACAAAGCAGGCCGCCTGTGGGCGGAAGATGTCGATATCAATGCGGCCATAAACGAATGGGGCACGCCCTGCTATGTTTATTCACGGGCCACACTGGAGCGACACTGGAAAGCGTTTGACTCGGCACTGGGTGAGCAGCCGCACCTGGTGTGCTACGCGGTAAAGGCCAATTCGAATCTTGCAGTGTTAAATGTACTGGCAAAACTGGGCTCCGGTTTTGATATTGTCTCGATCGGTGAGCTGGAGCGTGTGTTGCGCGCGGGCGGCACGGCCGACAAAATCGTTTTTTCCGGGGTTGGTAAGACCGCCGATGAAATGTCACGGGCGCTGGATGCGGGTATCCGCTGTTTTAATGTGGAATCACAGGCCGAGCTTGAACTGCTGCAGCAGGTCGCGGCCGCTAAGGGGGTGCAGGCGCCGGTTTCATTACGGGTTAACCCGGATGTTGATGCCAAAACCCACCCGTATATATCGACCGGCCTGAAGGACAACAAGTTCGGCATTGCCATTGAGGATGCGGTTGATGTTTACCAGCGTATCGCTGAGTCGGATAACCTGACCATTGTTGGTGTGGACTGTCATATCGGCTCGCAGCTGACCGAAGTGACGCCGTTTGTCGATGCCCTGGATCGTGTGCTGGCGCTGGTTGACCGGCTGGCAGAAAAAAACATCCGCTTGCAGCATCTGGACCTGGGTGGCGGCCTGGGCATTCGTTACCAGGACGAAACCCCGCCGTTGCCGGAAGAGCAGATGGCGGCCCTGCTACAGCGCCTGAATGAGCGCCCGGGCGGCTGTGAGTTTGAGATCCTGATCGAACCCGGGCGGGCGATAGTCGGTAATGCCGGCATACTGTTAACCCGGGTGCTGTATCTGAAGCACAATGAAGCTAAAAACTTTGCCGTGGTCGATGCCGCCATGAATGACCTGATGCGCCCGGCACTGTATGGCGCCTGGCAGGCCATACAAACGGTTACAGAAAACCCGCAAGTCGAGGAAAAAACCTATGACGTGGTCGGGCCGATTTGTGAAACCGGCGATTTTCTGGGCAAGGCCCGGAGCCTGGCCATTGAGCAGGGCGACCTGCTGGCGGTGCGCTCAGCCGGTGCCTACGGTTTCACCATGAGTTCCAATTATAATTCGCGGCCGCGAGTGGCCGAGATTATGGTGGATGGCGGCAAGCACCAGGTTGTCCGTAAGCGTGAGACGATTGAGCAGCTTTTTGCCGGTGAATCGGTGTTGATGGATGGTGGCTGAGCCAAAGCGGACAGGGAAAACGGGTTTGTTGCCACAGATGAACGCAGATAAACACGGATAATAGCTTCAGACTGTCATCCTGAGCGGAGCGTTAGCGTAGTCGAAGGATCTGTTTCACCGTAACGAAATAGTGGGACATAAGACCCTTCGGCTTCACTACGTTACACTCAGGATGACAACAAGGAAAACATCTGTGTTTATCTGCGTTCATCTGTGGAAAAATAGTTTTTAATGCCCCACTCAACAAAACAACAAGCCTACATCGGCCGCTTCGCCCCCTCACCCACCGGCCCGGTACATTTCGGCACCCTGGTCGCCGCTGTCGGCAGTTACCTGCAGGCAAAACAGAATAACGGCCAGTGGCTGCTGCGTATGGAGGATGTCGATATCACGCGCAAGGTCGCAGGTGCAGATACCGATATTCTGAATACAATGGAAGGCTTCGGTTTCGAATGGGATGGTGAGATCGTCTATCAATCACAGCGCACTGACTGCTACGAGGAGGCGCTGGAAGCACTGATCTCGTTATCGCTGGTTTTCCCCTGCCTGTGTTCGCGAAAACAATTGGCCAATGTTAGCGATGGCATCTATCCCGGCACCTGTCGCAACCGTTCTTTGCCGGAAACCAGTGAACATGCATTGCGGGTAATCGCTGAAGACCACGTTATCAAATTCGATGATGCCATCATGGGCAGGCAATCACAGGACATCAAACGACAGTGTGGTGATTTCGTTATCCGACGTCGTGA
This sequence comes from Gammaproteobacteria bacterium, assembly GCA_024278435.1. GTDB lineage: Bacteria > Pseudomonadota > Gammaproteobacteria > SZUA-229 > SZUA-229. The sequence continues at coordinate 5,486 of JAJRTD010000358.1, forward strand.
CGATCTGTTCGCCTACCAGCTGGCCGTGGTGGTCGATGATGCACTGCAGGGCGTGACAGAAATCGTACGCGGTGCAGACCTGCTCGATTGCACGCCACGGCAGATCTATCTGCAACAACTGCTCGACTACCCGACACCCGGTTACTGCCACCTGCCGCTCGCCATCGATGCCTCAGGAAACAAGATAAGCAAGTCTGAAGGTGGGTCAACTGTCGATGTGAAAGGCAGGGAAAAGCTGCTGCTCAGAACATTGCACTTTCTCGGTCAACAACCACCGGAAGACCTTTATGGCTCGAACCTGAACGATATCTGGTCATGGGCGATCACACACTGGGAAATCACGCAGGTACCACAGAGCAAAAAACTGCCCTCATAAGCAAAGTCTTTTACTTTCCTGCAGTTATACAGACTTCATCATGCAGGCTCTGTTGTTAAAAACTATCGAAGTTTCAACCGACACAGTGTATGCTAAACAAAAATTATAAACCGTCAATGGAGAGGAACCTGCCGTGTCTGGTATCGAGATAAATTCCATCTTAACCGAAAACCGTTTATTTGAACCCAGTGCTGAATTCACGGCAAAAGCGCGTCTGAAAGCCGATGATGTGAAAGCTTTATATCAGCAGGCAGAAGACGATTACGAAGGTTTCTGGGCAAGCCAGGCCAAGCAGCATATCGACTGGCACACCCCTTTCACGAAAACACTGGACGACTCCCGGGCACCGCATTTCAGATGGTTCACCGATGGCAGCATGAATGTCAGCTACAACTGCATCGACCGCCACCTGGAAAACAAGGCCGACAAGACTGCCATCATCTTCGAAGGTGAGCCCGGTGATACACGGCACATCAGTTACCAGCAGCTGCACGATGATGTCTGCCAGTTCGCCAATGCGTTAAAAGCCAGAGGTATAAAAAAAGGTGACCGCGTCGTCATCTATATGCCGATGGTCCCCGAGGCGGTGATCGCGATGCAGGCCTGTGCACGCATCGGCGCGATCCATTCGGTCGTCTTCGGTGGCTTCTCTGCAGAATCACTGCGCGATCGTATCGAAGATGCACAGGCCGTAATGCTGATCACCGCAGACGGCGGCACCCGTGGAGGCAAGATCGTCGCCCTGAAAGAAGCCGCCGATAAAGCCCTGAGCAACGGCTGTGACTGCATCGAAAACGTCATCGTGTTAAAGCGTAGCGGGCATGATATCGACATGCAGCCCGGCCGTGACATCTGGTGGTCGGATGCTATCGAAGGCCAGGAAACAAGCTGTGTGCCGGAATGGGTGAGCGCCGAAGACCCGTTGTTCCTGCTGTACACCTCCGGCTCTACCGGCAAGCCCAAAGGCATCCAGCATTCCAGCGCGGGCTATCTGCTCAACGCCGTCATCACCAACCTGTGGGTGTTCGATCTGCACGATAACGATGTCTTCTGGTGTACCGCTGACGTCGGCTGGATCACCGGCCACACCTACGTCGCCTACGGCCCGCTCGCCGCCGGTGCAACCATCGTCATGTTCGAAGGCGCTCCGGTTATTCCCGATGCCGGCCGTTTCTGGAAGATGTGTGAACAGCATAAAGTTACGGTTTTCTACACCGCACCG
>JAJRTD010000359.1 GCA_024278435.1 Gammaproteobacteria bacterium
CTTTTACCTGAACGCATCCTGCCACTGGCCATTGGCTGGGCCTTCCAGCCTTATCGTTCTTATGGCATAGCCACAACCAAGACCATTAAGCGCTTCCGTCCAAATATGTATTCTGAACCTCATTATGCGACCACCAGCTTTAGGTCTTTCATTGATTGTGTATGCTCCGCCGGGGGGGAAACAGCTGTCTGATGCATCTGCAGAATAAGACACGAATTTCCATTCGGGGTTTATCTGCTTTCCACTAAACAGCGTAAAGTCGCATTTAGAGCCCAGGACTGAAGAACCTGCAACTAAAACAATCGCATCAGATGCCCGCATTGAACAGTGTGAAGTTGCATCATTTTTCCTGGCGTTAAAACCAAATCCCTGAGTTTTTGCAAAATTGTAAACATCACCACCTTTAATTGTAAAAACCTTCCGCACAGATGCCGGCGCGGTTCTGTAGGTAGGTTTAATGCGCATTGGTTTCAACATCTTCGTATCTGCATAGACCTCTAACGTGGCCGAAAACAAGAATACCACTGACAGAAACAAGGTAATACAAAATCCTGTTTTTTTCATTGTCTCTTCCTCCTTATATTAAAGGTTGCATTATAAAATATGATCTTTTTGCGTATTGTTTTATTGATGCAATAATCACAGCTGCATTGTTTGCAGCATCTGTTCGTTTCTGGCAATCACCCTGCCGGGGCAGCAACAGGCCGCCGGGGATAATTTTGACTGTGGCTACAGTGGTGTCTGAAATGCCATAATTACCACCGGATGAACTATGAAAACAACCGATTAAAGACAAGACAAATACCAGAGTGAACAACACATTCTCGTATTCAAGCATTGAATGACTCAGTGTTGTTTAGCCTGTCTTGCCATTTTCATGCTTCCTGAACCCTCGCCTCATTGCCAAGCCGGTTGTCACATTGTTTCAACACACCGGCTTTTTATCCCGTATAAATAAATATACTCCGGCATAAAACAGACTGAAATAACAATAAATTTGGTTACATTGATCTGGATCAAAATCAGAGTGATTTTTTATTATTTCTGTATAATTCAATAAGCTAAAAAGCGTCTCCAGCAGGTGAGAAAAAACTGTCTGGAACAGTTTTTTCTCACCTGCTGGCAGTAAATACCCCGCACCACACTAATAAAAAACCGCCTGTCAGCAATAAACGACATTTTGTCATATATAAGTAAAGTCATGATGAATGGCTCTATTATAATAAGGTGATGAAAGTTCTTATTCTAGAAAACAGTCGCATATTCCAGAAAATGCTGCAGGATCTGCTTATTGAACTGGACTGTACCGTGAGTTGCGTGCGCACCGGTGAGGAAGGACTCGACCTGCTGGTCAATACCACGGAAGACACCCGTTATGACCTGATCATTGCCTCGCAGCATATTTTTGACAAAAGCGGGGCGCAGTTTATCCAGCACTGCAAGGTATCGGAAAGAAACACGCCGATCATTCTGCTCACCTCCGAGCCAAATGAAACCCTGATGAAAAATGCCCATTCTGCCGGTATTAAAGAAGTCTTTCCAAAAACCAACCTGACCTACCTGAAATCAAGCATCCGTTATTATATCCAGGGTGAAAACAGTTTTGATATCAAGGGCGGACGCGTACTTTATGTTGAGGACAGCGCTTCGGTGGCACACATCGTTACCAAGTACCTTAAAAAACTCAATCTTGAAATCACCCACTTCTCCACGGCCGAGGAAGCCTTTCATTCTTTCGCAGACGAGGAATATGACCTGGTCATTACCGATGTCATGCTTGAAGGCACCATGGACGGACTGTCCCTGGTACGCATGATTCGCGCCCAGAATTCGCACCACGCCAGAACCCCGATACTGGCAATGACCGGGCACGATGACCTGCAGCTGCGCATTGACCTGTTTCACGCCGGCATCAATGACTACGTCACCAAACCACCGATTGAAGAAGAACTGGCAACACGGGTAAACAACCTGATCACCAATAAACGCCTGGCGGACAAGGTACGCAAGCAGCAGCGCGCCCTGTTCACCCTGGCCATGACCGACAAGCTGACCACCTGCCATAACCGCCACAGCCTGTCGGAATACGCGCCGAAATACATTAACGACTCGGTGCGCTACGAGTACCCGTTAAGCATTATGATTCTTGACCTTGATCACTTCAAGCATATCAATGATGAATACGGCCACACCACCGGCGATAACGTACTGGCAGAAATCGGTAAATTATTGATGGCGACCTGCCGCCAGGGTGACGTGGTTGCACGCATCGGTGGCGAGGAATTCCTGATCCTGCTGCCACACTGCGATATCGACAATGCCATGCACAAAGCCGAAAACATCCGTTCCATGATCGAACTGGCAAAGCCGGCGGGCCTGAAAATGACAGCCAGTATTGGTGTCGCCTCGCTGATCGCGCAGCATCACGAGGATTTCGACAAGCTGTACAAGTCCGCTGATAATGCAGTCTACTACTCCAAGGCAAATGGCCGTAACCAGGTGACCGCGGACGAGGAGAGCATTGAAGCACTGGAATTACAGCAGACAAGCAGCCGGCAACCCGGCCAGGCGCTGTAAAAAACCTACTTTCCCTGTTGATTTTATTCACTTTTCCTTAAGCTAAATCAAGATAAATCCATAAAATCCGCAGGCGCAATCTGTTAGAATGCGCGCATGACAGAATACGCACTTATCCTGCTGAGCACCATCCTGGTCAATAACTTTGTGCTGGTGAAATTTCTCGGCCTGTGCCCGTTTATGGGTGTTTCCCGAAAACTGGAAACCGCCATCGGCATGGCATTGGCAACCACCTTTGTTCTCACCCTGTCATCGGTCAGCTCCTACCTGGTCAATGAATACATCCTGGCACCATTGGGCCTTGAATACATGCGCACCATTATGTTCATCCTGGTGATCGCGGTGGTGGTGCAGTTCACCGAAATGGTAGTGCACAAAACCAGCCCGCTGTTATATAACGTGCTGGGCATATTCCTGCCGTTAATCACCACCAACTGTGCGGTACTGGGTGTTGCCCTGTTAAACGTACAGGAACAGCACGGCTTTTTACAATCACTGTTTTACGGTTTCGGCGCTGCCGTCGGTTTTTCGCTGGTGCTGATATTATTCTCCGCCATGCGTGAACGCATTCTTGTTGCCGATGTTCCCGAAGCCTTCCAGGGCACCTCTATTGCATTGATCACCGCCGGCATCATGTCGCTTGCCTTTATGGGATTCGCCGGTCTCATAAAAATATAAGCCCCGGAATATCAGTCCCGCATGCTTACCGTTATTATCACTCTCGCCGTTATCGCCAGTATATTTGGTTTGATACTGGGTTATTCCGCGATTAAATTCAAAGTGGAAGGCGACCCGGTGGTGGACAAGATTGACGCCCTGCTGCCACAGACCCAGTGCGGCCAGTGCACCTATCCCGGCTGCCGGCCTTATGCCGAAGCCATTGCCAGTGGCGAAGCCGATATCAACCAGTGCCCGCCCGGCGGTGAAGCCACCATTATTGCCCTGGCCGACCTGCTCGGTGTTGACGTCAAACCGTTAAACGCCGAAC
>JAJRTD010000360.1 GCA_024278435.1 Gammaproteobacteria bacterium
CGTTGCCACAGGACTCATATTTTGCACCGGGTGTGGCGACTACTTTTAATAGTGGCGCCGGTGAATTCACCTATAATTTTACCGATTACGGTTATGGTTGCTGTTGGAGTGGTTTTACCTACTCCAGTACCACTGATACGATTACAGCAGGTTATACCAACCAGTTCAGTGCTATTACCGGTGGTGGTGTTAACGGTTCATCCAACTACGGTATCGCGAACCCGGGTTTTATGGCATCTCGCGTTGACTTTGCTGCACCCACACAGGTTGAGGGAGCCTATTTTACCAATACTACTTATGCCTATCTGTCTATGCGCGACGGTGACAGCTTCGCCAAACAGTTCGGTCTGGGTGATTATTTCACTCTGACAGTCACTGGCCTGGATGCTGCCGACAGCGTTACTAATTCAGTTAATATCAGCCTGGCACGTGATGCCAATCTGGTGGATGCATGGATATGGTATGACCTGATGCCGCTGGGTGAAGTTGCCGCACTGGAGTTTTCATTAAGTTCTTCAGACAATGGCGACTATGGCATGAATACACCTGCCTATTTTGCTATAGACAACCTGACTACAGTTTCTGCGGTTCCGGTACCTGCTGCTGTCTGGTTGTTCGGTTCCGGTTTGCTGGGATTGGTTGGCGTTGCCCGTCGCCATGCCTGATGGAATGACCTGGAGATTTATTCTTTTATTCATGTTATAAAACCGTTATAGCGTTATTGCTATAACGGTTTTTTTATGGAAAACGTCTATGGGTAACCGCCTGTCAAAAATCTACACCCGCACCGGCGATGACGGTAGTACCGGCATGGCCGATGGCTCGCGTGTGGCCAAGGATGACCTGCTGGTACATGCCATCGGCGAGGTGGACGAACTAAACAGCCAGCTGGCGGTTGTTGCCTGTCACCTGCATGATGACTTTTTGCTGCAGGTCAGGGCAGTTCAGAACGAGCTGTTTAATGTCGGTGCCGAGCTGACATTAAGCCATGCCATGATACAGCAGCAGAATGTTGACTGGCTGGAGCAGTCGCTGGATGAACTCAACCGGTCGCTACCGCCGTTAAAGGAATTTATTCTTCCCGGTGGCGGGCTGGCAGCATCACACTGTCACCTGGCAAGAGCTACCTGCCGGCGCGTGGAACGCACACTGGTCAGTCTGGATAAAACAAAAACACTCAATAAATTCCTGCTGGCTTACATTAATCGCCTGTCGGATTACCTGTTTGTTCTGGCGCGAGCTATCAGCAGGGAACAGGGTGAGGATGAAATTTACTGGCAATCGGACAGAATGAACAATGAAAACTAAGCAATATCTTTTGCTGTCATACTGACGAAGGAAGGATCTTGTTCAGAGCTTCCCTGGCTTGTCGGAGAATGGCGAAGATCCTTCGACTCCACTACGTTGCGCTGAGGATAACAAAAAATATACAATCCCTCTGTATTGCCGTGTATACGCGGTAAAATAATTCTTATCATCCACTTTATATTATCCATTTGAGCGAAACGAAATGCGTATCGGCATCGACCTCGGCGGCACAAAAATCGAAGGCATTGCTTTATCAGAAACCGGTGACGAGCTGTTGCGTCACCGTATTGCCACCCCGCAGGGCGATTACCCGGCAACACTGCAGGCCATTGCTGACCTGGTAAAGCAGATTGAGAAAGCAGTCGGTGAAGAAGGCAGTATCGGGCTGTGTACCCCCGGTGCTTTATCACCGGCGACGGGTTTAATGCGTAACTCCAACTCGGTCTGTATGAACGGTAAACCGGTATTGACCGATCTGCAGTCCCTGTTAAAAAGAGACATTCGCATCGCCAATGACGCCAACTGTTTTGCCCTGTCGGAAGCTACAGACGGGGCGGCTAAAGATGCCCGAGTGATCTTCGGTGTGATTATCGGTACCGGTACCGGTGCCGGTATCGTTATTGATAAAACGGTTCTGGTCGGGCCCAATGCCATTGCCGGTGAATGGGGGCACAACCCTCTACCGTGGCCGCAGGCCGACGAGCTGCCGGGCGCTGAATGTTACTGCGGCAAGTTCGGCTGTATCGAAACCTGGGTGTCCTGGCCGGGCATTGCACGTGATCACGCGGCGCACTATACCGAGCAGCTGGATGCGAAAACGCTGGACAGGCTGGCAGCCGATGGCAATGAAAACGCCATTAATACCTTCATACGATATGAGCGGCGCCTGGCAAAAAGCCTGGCACATGTTATCAATATCCTTGACCCGGATGTTATAGTGCTTGGCGGTGGCATGGGCAATAGTAAACGCCTGTATAAAAATGTGCCAGCAATCTGGGGTGATTATGTATTTTCCGATGTGGTAAATACAAGGTTACTGGCGCCACTACATGGCGATTCATCAGGTGTCAGAGGCGCCGCATGGTTATGGAACAGGTAGATACCCACATAGAAACACTGTTTGGCCGTTATCAGCTGCAGCGATACCCTGTGCAGAAAAAGCAGAACCTGCGGGCCTGGGATGCGGCGGATGAATACGTATTGCGTTACCTGGCAGAAAACCAGCTGCCACAGGAGAATGCAGCTGTTGTAATTCTTAATGACAGTTTCGGCGCACTGTCGCTGGCATTGCATGCCTTTAATCCCGTTGTGATTACCGACTCCTACCTCTCTGCACAGGGCATTGAGTTTAATGCGCAGGATAATGGCATTGATGATAAAGCCATCACCATTATTAACAGCCTGCAACCGGCGGCAGAACTGCTGCCGGAAAAAACGGCTGATATCGTGCTGATCAAGCTGCCTAAAAGCCTGGCCATGCTTGAAGACCAGCTGCACCGCATACGTCCATTGCTTGGCAGTGATACCCGGATTATCGCCGCCGGCATGACGAAAAACATTCATAACTC
>JAJRTD010000361.1 GCA_024278435.1 Gammaproteobacteria bacterium
CGCCAGTGTCGCCATACTCGGTCTGGTGCCCATGCTGCTGTCATCCGGTGTGGGCGCCGAGACCCAGCGACCACTGGCAACGGTGGTGGTCGGCGGCCTGATTACCTCAACCTTTCTTACCCTGATACTGCTGCCAGTCATTTATGAGTGGATGGAGACAAGAAAACAGGACAGGGCGCAGGCAGAGAAAAGCGCCGGGAGCGAAGCATGAAACAGATAAAAGCCTTTATCCACCGCAACCGTATTGCCGACGTCGTTGGCGCCCTCCGCGGCAAGGGTTTTAACCACCTGTCCATCGTCGATGTGAAAGGCATGCTGGAGGCGCTGGATGAAAAGGAGCGGGACTATTCAATCGAACTGGGTATTGAAGCCATTATTGAGGTCAAGCTGGAGCTGATCTGCGAGGATCACTGCATTGAGGAAGTCGTTGCAATAATCCGGGAAAAGGCGCGCACCGGACAGAGCAATGCCGGCTGGATCTACGTTTTTGATGTCAAACAGGCTTTCCCTATTGAATAAGGCATTGCATGGATAGTGAGGCAGAGGAATTCACCGGTGACTGGTGGCAGTTTCCGCCACTGCGTAACGCCCTGATTGCCGGCGGTATTGCCCTGCCGGCATGGTTGCTTGCCATGGCCGGGGTGCTGGATAAAAACATCGAGATTTATCTGTACTGGCTGGCTATCCCCATCGGTGCCTGGTACTGGGCGCGTGAAGGTGTGGAAGAGCTACTGCAGGACCACGCCATAGGTATTTCCATGCTGATGATTGCTGCCACCACCGGTTCCGGCCTGCTGGATATGTGGGAGGAGGCGGCAGCACTGGTGGTGCTGTACGGCGCAGCCGAGGGTATTGAAGCGTTTACCTTTACCCGGACCCGTACCGCGATTCGCGCCCTGCTTGACCTGGCGCCAAAAGAGGCTCGTGTATTGCGTGACGGTAATGAGACCATTATTGCTGCCAGCGAACTGCAACCGGATGACCTGTTCGTGGTGCGACCGGGTGAGTCACTGGCCACCGACGGTATTATTATCAGCGGTGAAACCAGCCTGGATGAATCGCCGGTTACCGGTGAGTCGGTGCCGGTGGACAAGGGTGCAGGGGAAAAGGTTTTTGCCGCCAGTATTAATGGCCAGGGCGCAATCACGGTAAGAGCCACCGCCGGTTTTGATAATAATACGCTGTCACGCATTATTCACCTGGTCGAGCAGGCGCAGGAACAGAAAGGCCGGGCCCAGCAGTGGATAGAACGGTTTGGTCGTCGCTATACCCCGGCCGTGTTTGCCGGTGCTGTCCTGCTGTTGCTGTTACCGTGGTTCTATCCGGGTTTGCTGGATATGGACACGGGTCAGTGGAGCGAGCGTGCGGTAATTTTGCTGGTGGCAGCCGCGCCCTGTGCACTGGTTATTTCACTGCCCATTGCCATGGCCGCCGGCATCGCCGGTGCCGGCAGGCGCGGCATACTCATCAAGGGCGGGGCTCATCTTGAACACCTCGGCCTGATCAATATTATTGCCTTCGATAAAACCGGCACCCTGACCCGCGGCAAACCGCAGGTAACGGATGTAATTGCTTTTGACGGCGAAGAAAAAGACCTTGTGCAACGGGCGGCAGCAATAGAAAAACATTCCGGCCACCCGCTGGCACGGGCAATCATGCATTATGCGAAGGACCAGGGGCTGCAGCCAGGTGACAGCACCGGTTTTGAATCCCTGACCGGCGCCGGCGCAAAGGCAGTGATCGCTAACGATGAATGGTTTCTGGGTAAACCCGACCTGTACCGTCAGCACCATGAATTCGACGTGCAGCGGCAGCAGCAGATAGAGACACTACAGGCCGCAGGTAAAACCGTGGTAGTACTGTTTAACCGGCATGGCATAGCCGGTTTAATCGCGATACAGGATGTGATTCGTGAAGGTGTGCAGCAGGTGATTGCCAAGCTGCATTATATGGGCATTCGAACCGTGATGTTAACCGGTGATAACCCGTTGACGGCAGAACGTATTGCCCAGCAGATTGGTATTGATGATGTGCGTGCCGGTTTGAAACCAGAGGACAAGGTCAGTGCGGTAACGGAATTATTAAAAGACGGTCATGTATTAATGGTCGGTGACGGGGTCAACGACGCGCCGGCGCTGGCCGCTGCCACCTGCGGCGTGGCCATGGGCGCCGCCGGCACCGACGCCGCCATCGAGGCGGCCGACATTGCGTTGATGGCCGATGACCTGGGCAAGCTGGAAGAGGCCATGCTGCTGGGGCGCAAGGCGCGCCGGGTCAGTTTGCAGAATATTGTTTTTGCCATTGCCGTGCTTGTTATACTGATCCCCGCCGGGGTTGGCGGCCTTGTCAGTATTGCCGTGGCGGTGCTGGTGCACGAGGCCAGTGAACTGCTGGCGGTAGCGAATGGCCTGCGGGCAGGGCGGGTAAAGCGCGCGGAATAAATTCCGTGATTATTGCCGGCAAGATTCAACAACAGCATACAGCGAATTAAAAATGCCAGATGAAAACCTGACCACCGATCCACGCTGGGGCGAACTGCATCCCATGCACGATCCGCGTATCCTGGCAAACTTCCAGCCGCGTGAAACCGATGTGCTGATCACCACGCCGCCCAAGGCCGGTACCACCTGGATGCAGCAGATCCTGTACCAGTTACGTTGCGGCGGTGATGAACATTTTTCTTCCATTGATCAGGTTGTACCCTGGCTGGAAATTCAGCGCCAGGGAAAAAGCTGGCAGCAGATTCTCCGGGAATTTGAAAGCCTGCCGGATCCGAGAATTTTCAAGACCCACTGTACCGCAGAGCAAACTCCCGGTATCGGCAGGGCAAAAATCATCCTGACCTCACGTGATCCGCGCGACTGCTGCGTGAGCTTTTATTTTCATATCATGAATATGAATGATGAGGCACGAGCCAAGGCAGAAATTCCGCTACCGGCATCGTTTGATGATTTTCTCGATCAATGGCTGGCTTTTGCCGCCTGGTATCGCAATGTAAAAAGCTGGTGGCCGTATTACCGGCACCCCGGCGTATTATGGTTGCGCTACCAG
>JAJRTD010000362.1 GCA_024278435.1 Gammaproteobacteria bacterium
CACCAGCACCAGAAACAGGCTTAACCAGGAAACGGTGCGCCCGCTCCAGTCGATAAAGGATTCTATGGCGGTTAACAGTTTACTGAACATGGACGTTCGCTGGCTTTATTGCGGCCAGAAATCAAGGTAGCGGTCGTTGTGTGCGATGCGGTCGGCCAGGATGATCCTGAATTCATCCGGGTTTTTGGTGTGTACCAGTTCGCCTTCGCGGGGGAAGTGTTTATCGTACAGGCGTGACAGCCAGAAGCGCAGGGCGCCGGCGCGTAACATGGCAGGCCAGTATTGTTGTTCATGGCCGGCCAGCGGCCGGTATGCGTGGTAATGTTCCAGCAGGGCAACCACCTTCTCCCTGTTTAAGCTGAAATCGTCATTCAGGCACCAGTCATTGGCGCTGACTGCAAGGTCATATAGCAGAACATCGTCACAGGAATAATAAAAATCAATAATGCCGCTGAACTGAACCTGTTCGCCGCTATCCTGCCACAGGGCATTGTCACGAAACAGATCGGCATGGATGACGCCGCGCGGCAGATCGGCATGGCGCTTTTCTTTTTGAAAATGGACCTCATTGTCCAGCATGGACTGCTCATCTGCAGACAGCTTCTGCATAACCAGCTGTGCTGTCTGCTGGCACCATGCCGGGCCGCGCGGGTTCGGTTGTCGGCTTGTAAAGCTTAAACCGGCGCTATGCATCTTGCCCATGGCTGTGCCCAGCTGGGCACAATGTTCGACTGTAGGCCGGGTGATGCTGCCACCGTTCAGGCGTTCGACCAGGGCGATGGGCTTGTCCTTAAACAGGCTCAGATAATGTCCCTGGCGGTCGGCGACCGGATTTGCGCTGGGTACCTGGTGGTCGGCCAGGTGGTGCATTAGATTGAGGTAATACTGCATTTCCTCAAAACTGTGCTGTTCAAAAATGGTTAATACGAAGCGGCCTTTGTCGGTGTCGACAAAGTAATTGGTGTTTTCAATACCATCACTGATGCCCTGGTAGCTGTCCAGTTGGCCAACATCGTAGTTCGAGAGAAAGCGTTTGAGTTCATCCTCTTCGATAATTGTATAAACAGACATAAGCAGGGGTTAGGGGTGAGTGGTGGCTAAAGCTGGGTGATTTTAGCGTATATCGCCCATTTACTGAATACCGCAGGGCAACTGATTGCCGCCCGGTCGGCCAGAGACAAAACCGGCGATGGTTTATTGGTGATTATTTATTTATGGCTATTAAAGCGGCCGGCGGTTTGCGATAATCACCGGCTTACGCATAAACCACCAATAGAGCGCCCGCTGCCCCTGCCAATGACCCAGAAGATGACCGATAAAAAACCGCCGTTTATTCTCGTTGATGGTTCATCCTATCTGTTCCGGGCGTTTCATGCCCTGCCGCCACTCACCAACAGCAAGGGGCAGCCGACAGGGGCGGTTTATGGCGTGGTTAATATGATCAAAAAGCTGGTGGATGAATACCGGCCCGAGCATATTGCGGTGGTGTTTGATGCCAAGGGCAAGACTTTCCGTCATGACATGTATGAGCAGTACAAGGCCAACCGACCGCCGATGCCGGATGACCTGAAAAGCCAGATAGAGCCGCTGCATGAAATCATCGAGGCGCTGGGTTTTCCCATTGTCTGTGTGCCGGGCGTGGAGGCAGACGATGTAATCGGAACCTATGCGCAGCAGGCATCCGAGCAGAATATCGATACCCTGATTTCCACCGGTGACAAGGACATGGCGCAGCTGGTCAATCCGCATGTTACGCTGATCAACACCATGAATGATCTGGTGATGGATAAAGACGGGGTGATGGAAAAATTTGCCGTACCGCCGGAGTTGATTATTGATTACCTGGCGCTGATCGGTGATACCAGTGACAATATTCCGGGCGTGCCCAAAGTGGGGCCGAAAACCGCCGCCAAGTGGTTAAAGCAGTATGGCTCGCTGGATAACCTGATTGCCCATGCCGACGAAATCAAGGGCAAGGTGGGTGAAAGCCTGCGAGCCAGCCTGGACCAGCTGCCATTGTCACGTGAACTGACCACGATTAAACGCGACCTGGAACTTGAGCAGTCGATTGACGAGCTGACCATGCGCCCGGTGCAGCGGGACAGGCTCAAAAAGATATATACCGACCTGGAGCTGAAAACCTGGCTGGATAACCTGGAAGCCGGCGGGCAGTCAGTAGCGGCGCAGAAGCCGGTGGCCAGTCATTACGAAACCGTACTTGATCAGGCGGCCTTTGGTCAATGGCTGAAAAAACTGCAACAGGCGGAGCAGTTTGCCTTCGATACCGAAACCACCAGCCTGGACTATATGCAGGCACGGGTTGTCGGTGTATCGTTTGCGGTCAAAGCGGGAGAGGCGGCCTACGTGCCTTTTGCCCATGACTACCCGGGGGCACCGGATCAGCTGACCGAGCAGCAGGTGCTGGGCGCTTTAAAACCCCTGCTGGAAGATAAAACGGCAAACAAAATCGGGCAGAATTTAAAGTACGATTCCCATGTATTGCTGAACCACGATATAACATTAAACGGCATTGCCCAGGACACCATGCTGGAGTCCTACGTGCTGGATTCGACCAAACGCCATAATATGGATGATATGGCATTGCGCCTGCTGGGGCGCAGCACCATACATTTTGAAGACATAGCCGGCAAGGGCGCCAAACAGCTCACCTTTAACCAGATCGCGCTGGAAGAAGCCGGCCCCTATGCGGCGGAAGATGCCGACATTACCCTGCAGCTGCACCAGAAATTAATGGCGGAACTGGAAAAAGAGCCGGCGCTTAAAAAGGTCTATGAGGAAATCGAACTGCCGTTATTAACCGTGTTGCTCAAGATCGAGCGCCATGGCGTGATGGTGGACGTCGCCATGCTGCAGCAGCAAAGCCGGCAGCTGGCCGAACGGATGAAAGTGCTGGAGCAGCAGGCCTACGAAGAGGCCGGTGAAGTGTTTAACCTTTCCTCGCCAAAACAGCTGGGCGTTATTTTGTTTGAAAAGCTCAAGATACCGGTAAAGAAAAAAACCAAGACCGGCCAGTATTCAACGGCAGAGAGCGTTCTCCAGGAACTGGCGCTGGAATACGAGCTGCCAAAAATCATCCTCGAGCACCGCGGCGTCAGCAAGCTCAAGTCAACCTATACCGACAAGCTGCCGTTACAGGTTGATAAGGAAACCGGGCGCGTGCATACCTCCTATAACCAGACCGTTGCTGCCACCGGCCGGCTGTCATCAACCGATCCCAACTTGCAGAACATTCCGATACGCAGCGAAGAGGGCCGGCGCATTCGCCAGGCATTTGTTGCGCCCCCGGGCCACAAAATGCTGGCAGCGGATTACTCCCAGGTAGAGTTGCGCATTATGGCGCATTTGTCAGAAGACAAAACCCTGCTCAAGGCTTTTGCCGAGGGTGTCGATGTGCATCGTGCCACTGCAGCTGAAGTGTTCGGTGTACCGCTGGATGAAGTTGATTCTGATCAGCGGCGGGCGGCCAAGGCCATTAATTTCGGCCTGATCTACGGCATGTCGGCGTTCGGATTGGCGAAGCAGCTGAATATCGGGCGTTACGAAGCGCAGGAATACATCGATGTTTACTTTGCCCGCTATCCCGGGGTAAAGGTCTATATGGATCAAACCCGCGAACAGGCCCATGACCGTGGATATGTAGAGACCGTGTTCGGCCGCCGCCTGTATCTGCCGGAAATCAACTCACGCAACGGGCAGCGCCGCCAGTATGCCGAGCGCACCGCCATTAATGCGCCGATGCAGGGAACGGCCGCTGATATTATCAAGCGCGCCATGATTGCTGTCGACCATGCCCTGTCGGCCAGCAAGGTTGAAGCAAAGGTGGTCATGCAGGTGCATGATGAGCTGGTTGTTGAGGTGCTGGAAAAAGATGTTGAGGCCGTTGCCGATTTAATTCGCATGGAAATGGAGCAGGCGGCCAGTCTTAAAGTTCCGCTGGTGGTTGATATCGGTATCGGTAATAACTGGGATGAGGCGCATTGAGTAAACTGAGTGGAGCAGTGCTGTTGTTTATTGTTTCAGCTTTATAATTCCGTCTCTCCATACGATTAAGGCATAGGCAATAAACAGCGTACCTATCATTTCAAGTGATTCCTCAATTATTATTTCAATCTCCCATAACCACTGAAGATCTTCGTGGTTGAGGAAATTGATAGTACTTTCTAAAAAAATCCCCCCGAGTATTATCAGGGACAAGCCGATAACTAAATAAGTCATGCTGTTGGCAACCAGTAAAAACAGCTTTTTTAAAAGAAACATAAAAAAGATAAAGATGGCGATTACCAGTGGCCCGCCGACCCATACCCAGGGTGAGTGTTTGGCAAATTCTTTTGATGAAATGCCAAGAAACTGGGCGGCATATTTGCCAAGTATTTCATGTAGCCTGGCCACTTCATCTGCCGACATAAAAAATAGTAAGGCGGCAAAAAGCAGGAGTGACAAACCGCCCGGTATGCGGTTTTTTCGGGCATAGTTCCAGCATTCATAAGCGATAAGTCCGGCGATCGTCAGCAGCATGGAGGAGTACCATGCTGCCAGGTTGTCGTCATATCCCAAAAAGATAAACCGGGTGATGCCCCAGAACGGTTTTCCAAAAAGCAGGTCAATGCTGTTTGCGATGGCCAGGAATATGATTCCGGCAAGTAGATATAAAAGTTCCTGTTTATTTAGTAAAGAGTTATTTTGCATAAATCGTCCTGATCCAGTGTTTGAGATTGCTAACGCTCGTATTATTAAGACTGGTTTTACTTAAGGAAACTCTGATTAATTCAGAGTTTCTGCGACACAAGGATGTGTCGCCATTTTTGATAGCTGACAAGCTATTGAAAATGAAGAAAAAGGTGAAATCGCATTTTACCTTTTTCGTGCTCTGATAATTCATGGATGAATTAATCAGAGCTTCCTTAACTATAAAAACTATCGGTGAATATAACAAGGGAACCCCTGAACAATTTATGCCTTATTATAATAATTGCAGTTTTTATGGTGCCTGAAGCGACAGGTGCGAAAGCATGGCGGGCAGTGGTATTCGGTTATTACCGGCCTGATTTTGTAGGTGGACGGCTAGATTTTTACCGGCTCGTGTAAAAATAATCGACAATTATAGGGTTGCATGTACTATCAATTTTTCCAGTGAAGAATTATTCCTAATATATTGATATATATTAATATATTTTTTTAATATGGCGTATTTAATAACCATTCGTCGGTTTTTGTCCTGCTTTTTCAACCGTTCGTCTGTTGGTTTTTACATTCTTCTCTGTATAGTCTTTAATCATTACTAAAGAACCTGTCACACGTTTTGCGGTGACCGTTGAAGTG
>JAJRTD010000042.1 GCA_024278435.1 Gammaproteobacteria bacterium
ATAACGGCCGGTTTATCATACTCACTATATACCGGTGCAACATCCTCAACTGGTGCTTTTTTAACCACCTTTATTTCAGCCGGCGCCGGTACCGGAGCCTGCGCTTTTGCCTGATGACCCAGACCGGTGGCAACCACGGTTACACGGATCTCACCATCCAGTGATTCATCAATCGCTGTACCCATAACAACTGTCGCATCTTCGGAAGCAAAACCGTTGATCACAGCACCGATGTCCTGGAATTCACCCAGCGTCATATTGGCACCGGTAACATTGACCAGGATACCGCGGGCACCGGAGAGATTTACATCTTCAAGCAGAGGACTGGCGATGGCTGCTTCAGCCGCTTCCTGGGCACGGGTCTCACCACTGGCACGGCCTGAACCCATCATGCCCATACCCATTTTTGACATAACCGTTCTTACATCGGCGAAATCGACATTTATGACACCGGGATTGGTGATCAGTTCGGTAATACCCTGCACTGCCCCGCAAAGTACATCGTTGGCACCGTTAAAGGCATTCATCAGGTCAAAATCACGACCGTAGACATCGAGTAACTTGTCGTTGGGAATGGTGATCAGCGAGTCAACATGGTTGGTCAGCTCCTTGATACCCTGCATGGCAATTTTCATGCGGGCAGAACCTTCAAAGGCAAACGGTTTGGTGACAACACCAACGACCAGTATTCCCATTTCACGGGCGATCTGTGCGACCACGGGCGCTGCACCGGTACCGGTTCCGCCACCCATGCCAGCCGTAACAAACAGCATGTCGGAGTTCACGATTGCTTCCTGTATCAGTTCGCGATCCTCCAGCGCCGCCTGCTGACCGATCTCGGGTGTGGCGCCTGCTCCCAGGCCCTTGGTTATATTGCTGCCAATCTGTAATGACTTGGCACCTTCAAAGCGACCCAGCGCCTGCGCGTCTGTATTGGTACAGATAAAATCAACACCGGAAATACCGCTGCTCACCATATGCTGCACGGCGTTACCGCCGCCACCGCCAACACCAATAACTTTTATCACTGCATCTTGCGCACCGGAATCCATCAATTCGAACATAGGCATGGCCTTTCTCCTCTATTAATTAGTTTTATAAATTTAAAATTTTGTATCATTTAATAATCTGTTTTTAGATGTTAAAAGTTTCCCTGAAACCAGTTTTTCATCCGTTCAAAAATCCCCTTAACACCACCATCCATCATGATATGACTGGTGCCATTGTTGCGATGCTGATTACCAAACAGCAACAGGCCGACACCAGTGGCATAAATCGGGTTTTTCACCACGTCCGACAGGCCGGAAACATATTGTGGCAAACCTAAACGTACGGGGGCATGGAAGATTTCTTCAGCCAGGTCAATGACTCCTTCCATTTTTGAACTGCCACCTGTCAGTACAACCCCGGCCGCAATGATTTCTTCAAAACCACTGCGACGTAATTCAGCATGCACCAGGTTAAGCAGCTCTTCGTAACGCGGCTCAACCACTTCTGCCAGCGTCTGCCGTGACAGCTTGCGTGGCGGCCGGTCACCGACACTGGGCACCTCGATGGTTTCTTCGGGGTGGGCCAGCTGGCGCAGGGCGCAGGCATATTTTATTTTTATCTCGTTGGCGTATTGCGTCGGTGTACGCAGGGCCACCGCAATGTCATTGGTGACCTGGTCACCGGCAATCGGAATCACCGCAGTGTGACGGATCGCACCTTCAGAAAACACCGCAATATCCGTGGTGCCACCACCAATATCAACCAGGCAGACGCCCAGTTCTTTTTCATCATCGGTCAGCACGGAATAGCTTGAAGCCAGCTGCTCAAGGATAATGTCATCAACTTCCAGGCCACAGCGGCGTACACATTTAATAATGTTCTGCGCGGCGCCCACTGCACCGGTCACCAGGTGCACTTTTGCTTCCAGACGCACCCCGGACATACCGATCGGTTCGCGGATACCTTCCTGGTCATCAATAATAAATTCCTGCGGCAGGATATGCAGAACACGCTGGTCAGCCGGAATGGCAACGGCGCGCGCGGCATCAATTACCCGGTCCAGGTCACCGCTGGTCACTTCACGTTCACGAATAGCCACGATACCGTGTGAATTCAGGCTGCGTATATGGCTGCCGGCAATACCGGCATAAACCGAATTGATCTCACAGCCGGCCATTAGCTCGGCTTCTTCAATCGCATGCTGAATTGACTGCACGGTGGATTCAATATTAACCACTACGCCTTTTTTCAATCCGTTTGACGGGTGCGATCCCAGGCCAATAATTTCGATATCACCGTCGTCTGTCACCTCGCCAACAATGGCGACTACCTTGGAGGTACCGATATCAAGACCGATCAACATGTTTTTATCTGACTTCTTTGTCATTATTTCAAGCCTCACTCATTTGTGCTTCTGCATAGGCATGCTCGGCAACAAAGCTATGTGAATTATTCTGGTTATATAAAAAGTAACTGCTTCGGGTTTCTTCCTGCTGCTTTAACTGCACGGCAAAACCGTTGGGATAACGCATATCAATGCTTCTGATGTTTTTTGCCAGCAGCCGGGTCTCGCCCTGTTCAAAACCACTGGTTAATGCCGGCAATACATGGATAAAACGCTTCAGCCTTTTCTCGGTATCAAAGCGTCCCAGCCTGACATCGATACGGCTGTTGTTATCAAGATCAGGACCGCTAATCACCAGCTGCCATGCGCGCCTGTCATCCAGTTCCAGGCTCACCACTTCGTACTCAAGCAGGGCCATTTCCCTGTACAGAACATTCATGAATTTCCAGACATTGTCATGACGGCCTTCGGGGCCGCTCAATGTCGGCAGATTCAGATTTTTATCAATCACTTCGGGTTTAAAGACCTCGCCACTCTGGTTGATGTAAGCTTTATTGTTCCAGTAAGCCACCGGTTTCTGTTCGTTAATCAGAACATTAAGACTTGCCGGCCACTGCCTTCTTAACGCCACGCTTTTTATCCATGGCTCCTGCTGCAGCATTTCACGTATGCGGTTCAAATCAACCGTAAAGTAACCGCCGGCAACATTGTTTTTCACTGCCGCTTTTATTTTCTCTTTATCGAGAAAATGCAACTCACCGGTCACATGGATATCATTCACCGGCAACACCGTGGGAAAGCTGACATCCCTGAGCAGCACACCGGCATAAATAACTGCAACGGTAGCGGCAAACAGCGGTAGCATTTTTACGGCTTTCCCAAGCAACGAGACTGTGTTTTTAGTTTTCATTAAATTAACAATGCTCACATTTCGCCATTGATAAAATACGCAGCACCAGCTCGTCAAAAGACAGGCCAGCCTGTTTGGCTGCCATGGGCACCAGTGAATGCCCGGTCATTCCCGGTACCGTATTCACTTCAATCAACCATGGCCGGTTTTGCCGGTCGACAATAAAATCAACCCGGCCCCAGGCCGATGCCCCGACGGTCCTGAATGCTTTTTTAACAAGTTCCGCGAAGCTTTTCTCCTGATCGTCCGTCAGGCCGCAGGGACAGATATACCGGGTATCATCGGCATCGTACTTGGCG
>JAJRTD010000043.1 GCA_024278435.1 Gammaproteobacteria bacterium
CAGAGCCGTATAATAAACCCCCTGTATGCCCCAGAGCTGGTGGGCATAGCCGCCCAGGGCGCCACCGGCGAAGGCACCGAGGAACTGGCTGCTGGAATACACGCCCATGGCGGTGCCTTTCTGGGTTGCCGGCGCGGTCTTGGTTATGAGTGACGGCAGCGAGGCTTCCAGCAGGTTGAAGCCGACAAAAAAGATGACCAGTCCCAGTACCACCAGCCACAGGCTGTGGCTGCTCAGAAAGACCACGGTAGCCACGATCAGGCTGAAGACCGCGCCGATAAAGACCGGTTTCATCGCCTGGTTACGTTCGGCAATAATAATAAACGGCACCATCAGCACCAGCGACGAGGCAAACACCGGCAGGTAGATCTGCCAGTGTTTACTGGCGTCCATACCAAGATCATCATGCAGCACCAGCGGCAGCACCTGGAATACGCACATCAGAACAAAGTGCAGGGTAAGAATGCCGAAATCCAGGCGCAACAGCTGGCCGTTTTTCAGCACCGATAACAGCGAACCGGTTTCGACTTCGGCATCACGGTGAAAATGACTCTGCTTTGGATCAGGCACCAGGAAGAACAGCACCGCCATACCCACCAGCGCCAGCAGCGCGGTGCCGTAAAAAATACCACTGATGCCGACCCAGTGGTTGACTATCGGCCCGGCCACCATGGAAACGGCAAAGGAAACGCCGATGCTGACGCCGATCAGCGCCATCATCCTGGTGCGGTGTTCTTCGCGTGACAGGTCGGCGGCCAGCGCCATCAGGGCGGCGGCAATGGCACCGGCACCCTGTATGGCACGACCGACAATAATCATCTCAATGCTTTCTGCACTACCGGCAATCAACGAGCCGGCGGCAAAAATCAGCAGGCCGATAAAAATCACCGGCTTGCGACCGATGTGGTCCGACCACATACCAAAAGGTATCTGCAGGAGAGCCTGGGTCAACCCGTAGATACCCAGCGCCAGCCCCATGAGAAACGGCGTGGCCCCCGGCAGGTGCTCGGTATACAGGGCGAACACCGGCAGAATCATAAACAGCCCGATCATGCGGAAGGCATAGATCAACGCCAGCGAAAAACCGGCGCGCCGTTCCTGTGCAGCCAGGTTACCGGATGACGCCAGGGATGCTGTCCGAGTTGATGAAGGTGATGACATTAATAACCAAATAAACGGCTGTGACTATTGCCGAAAAAGCTAAAAACCGGCATTCTATCAGATTGCTTATTTTTCGCTGTATGTAGTTATGGATACAATCCAGATTCGCGGTGCCCGCACCCACAATCTCAAGAATATCGACCTTGATATTCCTCGCGACAAACTCATTGTCATCACCGGTCTTTCCGGTTCCGGCAAGTCATCCCTGGCATTTGACACCATTTTTGCCGAGGGCCAGCGTCGCTATGTGCAGTCACTGTCTACCTATGCCCGCCAGTTCCTGTCGATGATGGAAAAACCCGATGTCGACACCATTGAGGGGCTGTCACCGGCAATATCCATCGAACAGAAGACCACTTCGCATAACCCGCGTTCCACCGTCGGTACTATCACGGAAATCTACGATTACCTGCGCCTGTTGTTTGCCCGCGCCGGCATTCCGCGCTGCCCGGTGCACAACACCGAGCTGCAGGCACAGACCATCAGCCAGATGGTCGACCATGTGCTGACCCTGCCCGAAGGCTCCAAACTGATGTTGCTGGCACCGGTGATCCGTGACCGCAAGGGCGAACACCTCAACCTGTTCACTGACTTTAAGCAGCAGGGCTTTATCCGGGTACGGGTAGACGGTGTGGTATATGAACTGGATGCAGTGCCCGAGCTGGACCCGAAAAAGAAACACACCATTGAGGTCGTGGTCGACCGCTTCAAGGTTCGCGAGGACATCAAGACCCGGCTCGCCGAGTCCTTTGAAACCGCCCTGCTGCTAGCCAGTGACATTGCCACCGTGGCCTGGATGGATACCGCTGACGAGGCAGACGAGTCCCGTAAGGATATGATCTTCTCGGCAAAATTCGCCTGCCCGCACTGCGGCTATAACCTGCAGGAGCTGGAGCCGCGGCTGTTTTCATTCAATAATCCCGCCGGCGCCTGCCCCGAATGTGAAGGCATCGGCCATAACAATTTCTTTGACCCGGAGCGGGTCATCAGCCCGCACCTCAGCCTGGCCGGCGGCGCCATCCGCGGCTGGGACCGACGCAATGCCTACTATTTCAGCATTATCCAGTCACTGGCAAAACATTATGAATTTGATGTTGATATCCCCTACCAGGAGCTGCCGGAAAACATCCAGAAAATATTACTGTACGGCAGCGGCAAGGAGCAGCTTACCTTTAATTACCCCGGTCACGCCGGACGCCGCGGCAAGCAGCGCCGCCACCGTTTCGAAGGCGTTTTACACACCATGGAACGCCGCTATCGGGAAACCGAGTCCAGCCTGGTGCGCGAGGAGCTGGCAAAATTTCTTTCCGTGCAGCCCTGCCCGTCATGCCATGGCACCCGCCTGAATGAAGCGGCGCGCCACGTGTTCATCCAGGAAAAGACCCTGGCGGAACTGACCGCCATGCCCATCGAGCAGTCTTTTGAATTCTTTGACTCCCTGAAGCTAAGCGGCCATCGCGGCGAGATTGCCAAAAAGATCAACCGCGAGATTTCCACCCGGCTGCACTTCCTGGTCAACGTCGGCCTCGAGTACCTGACCCTGGACCGCAGCTCGGACACCCTGTCCGGCGGTGAGGCGCAGCGTATCCGCCTGGCCAGCCAGATCGGCGCCGGCCTGGTCGGTGTCATGTATATCCTGGATGAGCCGTCTATCGGCCTGCACCAGCGCGACAATGACCGCCTGATCAGCACCCTTAACCATCTGCGTGATATCGGCAATACGGTGATCGTGGTGGAACACGATGAGGACGCGATTCTAAGCGCCGACCATGTGATTGATATCGGCCCCGGCGCCGGGGTGCACGGTGGCGAGATTATTGCCGAGGGAACACCGCAGGACATTATGCATAACAGCCA
>JAJRTD010000363.1 GCA_024278435.1 Gammaproteobacteria bacterium
CACCAGATACTGCTCCGGCCCCAGGTTGATATACTGGCCGCCGACCTGGCGGTTATTGCTTTCGATGGCCTGCATCACGGTCTTGTAGTCAAGGTGGTACTTGAGCAGGCGCAAGGGGTCGATCACCACCTGGAACTGGCGCTCCTGCCCGCCCCAGGACATGACGTCGTCCACCCCGGGCGCGGTGCGCAGGATCAGGCGCACACTCCAGTCCTGCCAGCTGCGCAGATCCATATCGGTAATCTCGTCAGTCTCACTGGCTGACAGGGCAGTATCGGCACGCTCCAGCGTGTACCAGAATACCTGGCCCAGGCCGGAGGTATTGGGCCCCATTTCCGGGGCACCGTAGCCCTCGGGGATACGTTCGGCCACTTCCTGCAGGCGCTCCATCACCAGGCGGCGGGCGAAATAGATGTCCATGTCATCGTCAAAATACACCGAGACGTATGACAGGCCGAACAGCGACACCGAGCGAATCTGCTGCACCGCCGGCAGACCGGCCATGCCCGATTCCACCGGGAAGGTCAGCAGTTGCTCGACATCCTCGGCCGCCAGCCCGGGCGACTCGGTGTAGATATTCACCTGCACCGGGGTGACGTCGGGAAAGGCGTCGATCGGCAGCTGAGTGATCGCTCGGACACCGGCAAGGGCAACAACGGCAAAGATGACCAGCACCAGGAACTTGTAGCGCAGGGAGAGTTCGACCAGTTTTTCCAGCATTTTTTATTCCCCGGTGGTTAACTAATGTTCATCGCCAATCTGCGATTTCAGTGCCAATGATTTCAGGGTAAAAGCCCCTTTGATCACGACCTCTTCACCCAATGCCAGACCCGAGGTAATTTCCACCCAGCCGGCACTGCTGTCACCGGTTTCCACCGGCACCGGCAGCAGGGCATCACCGTCAAGTTTGAACACGGTGGGTGACCCCTGCATCAGCACCAGGGCCGACTCGGGTACGGCTATACGTTTTTCACTGCTACGTGTTTCCAGCGTAACCTGTACATACTGCCCCGGATGCAGTACGTCTTTCTTTTCACTGACTTCAATGCGCACGCCAAGGGTACGGCTACCGGCATCAAGGCGGTGATGCAACTGCACCACGCGGCCATCAATCCAGCTTTTACCATCAACGCTGATATGAGCCACGCTGCCGATCTGCACATTACTGGCCTGCTCGGGACGCAACTTGGCCTCTACCCAGATCACCGATTCATCGCTGACCTCAAACAGCAGGCGACCGGTCTCCACCACTTCACCAATGACAAAGCGATCGAAAATAATGGTACCGTCCTGCGGGCTTAGCAGATCAAACTCACCGGTGGCCAGTGACGCATCGCCCTTGCTCAGCAGCTCATTCACTTCGGTCTTGCTCATGCCATAGGCCAGCACCGTGGCCCAGGCACGCTGCCTTGCCACCTGTGCGGAGACATAACGTTTGTCTGAGACCACCTTACGCCCGAGCTTCTGCACCCGTTTCCATTCGCGGTCGGCCTCCACCAGGTCACCCTGGGCCTCGGCCATGGCAACACTGGACAGGGTGACCAGCTTCTGTCCTTTTTTGACCCGGTCACCGAGGCGTGCATGGCGCGAGGCCACCTGCGCGGTAATGCGCGGCGTCACCTGTGCCGAGCGATAGAGATCGATTTCCACCTCGCCCGGCGCATTGACCACCGCTGACAGTTGCCGCATGACAACGCCTGCGGTTTCTATACCCTGCGCCTTGCGCTGCGCGGCTGACATTTCGAGCTTGCCATTGGCATGCTCATCATCATGCGCCTGTTCACCGGCATGGCCGCTCAGGGCAAACAGGGCCAGCACGGCCGCTATATAAAGTTTCATTTTTCTCTCTCCAATTATTGACCGCTTACGGCCCGTCACAGCTATCCTGGGATTATTGTTTCGAGTACTTATGCTTTGAAAAACGTTCATAGAGCACCGGTACCACAAACAGGGTCAGCAGAGTCGATGAAATCAGGCCGCCAACCACTACGGTTGCCAGCGGCTGCTGGATTTCCGAACCAACACCGGTGGACATCAGCAGCGGAATCAGGCCCAGCGCCGAGGTAATGGCCGTCATCAGAACCGGGCGTAAACGTGACAACGCACCTTCAAACACGCTGTCTGCGACCGACTGGCCGCCTTCAACACGCTGGTTGATGGAGCTGACCATAACCACACCGTTCAGTACTGCCACCCCGAGCAGGGTAATAAAGCCGATCGAGCCCGGCACCGACAGGTACAGACCGGAGACAAACAGCGCGGCAATACCACCGATTAATGCCAGGGGCACGTTAAGCATAATCAACAGCGCCTGGCCGACCGAATTAAAGGCAAAGAAAAGCATCAGGAAGATCAGTCCCAGCGACAGCGGCACCACCACCATCAACCGCGCCTGGGCACGTTGCTGGTTTTTAAACTGGCCACCGAAGACCACACTGTAACCGGCAGGCAGATCGATCTCGCCGCGGATGCGCTGGTCGATCTCAGCCACCAGACCACCCATGTCACGACCCTCGACATTACTCTGGATCACCACACGGCGCTGAACATCGTCACGTCGAATCTGTGGTGGGCCGGATTCAATCGCTACTTTGGCCACATCACCCAAACGCACCCAGGCACCGTCGGCTGCCTGCAGGATCAGGCTGCGAATGGCCTCGATACTGTCGCGGTACTCAGCGGCAAGGCGAACATAGATATCATAACGCTCATTGCCGCGAATCACCTGACCGGCTTCCTGGCCACCAATAGCGTCACTGACCAGCATCATCACCTGGTCCACTGGAATACCGTAACGCGCCAGCAGATCGCGGTCGGGGCGCACCACCAGCTGCGCCTCGCCCTCGGTCTGTTCCAGTGCCACACCACGGGTACCCTCGATATCTTTGACCAGCGACTCGATTTCCTTACCCTTGGCGACCAGTACGCTCAGGTCGGGACCGAACAGCTTGATCGCCAGCTGTGCTTTCACTCCGGAAAGCAGTTCATCAACACGGGTGGCAATGGGCTGGGAAAAGTTGAACAGCAGACCCGGCACCAGTGACATTTTTTCTTCCATCAGCAGCTGCAGGGATTTACGGTCGGACGCCGACTGCCATTCAGAAACCGGTTTCAAACCGATAAAGATTTCGATATTGGATACCGGCTCCGGGTCGCCACCAACCTCGGCACGACCGATACGGCTGGAGGCATACAGCACTTCGGGGAAGGTGAGCAGCTGCTTTTCCAGTTTTTCGGCAATTTCCAGCGCCGTGTTCAGACTGGAGGATGGCGCCAGGGTAACGCGCACGTTTACCGTGCCCTCTTCCAGCTCCGGCACAAACTCGGTGCCAAGAAAAGGAATCAGTGCCAACGAGGCGACAAACAGGGCCAGCGAGGAAATAACCACCAGCGAGCGTTTTTTCAGCGCCAATGCCAGCAGACTGCGGTAGCGTTTTTCAATCGGCACCAGCACCGGACTCTGTTTTTCCACCACACCGGTTTTAAACATATAGGTTGCCAGTGCCGGGATCACTACCAGTGCCACGATCAGCGCGCCGCCCATGGCCAGCAGAATGGAAATGGCCATGGGCTGGAACATCTTGCCCTCAACCCCTTCCAGACTGAACAGCGGTGCGAATACAATACCAACAATCAGTACCGCGAAAAACACCGGCCGGCCGACCTCTTCCGCCGCCTGCTGGATACGCAGTATCATACCGTGCGAGTCGTGCGCGGCATCAAACGGATCGTCATCACCCGGCGCCAGTTTTTTCTTAACAAAATCTTCATGCTGTGCATCGGGATGGCTGAGATGGCTGAAGATGTTTTCCATCATCACCACCGAACCATCGACCAGCATACCAATGGCAATCGCCAGCCCGCCCAGTGACATCAGGTTGGCGGAAAC
>JAJRTD010000364.1 GCA_024278435.1 Gammaproteobacteria bacterium
ACCCGTATATCCGGTTATATGTTCGAATCCGCACTGGAAGCAGGCCTGTCTGCAGCCGGCGTCGATGTTGAATTACTGGGCCCGATGCCGACCCCGGGTATTGCCTATCTGACCCGTACCCTGCGTGCTTCAGCCGGTATCGTCATCAGTGCCTCGCATAATCCGTATTACGACAACGGACTCAAGTTCTTCTCCCCTCAGGGTGAAAAGCTGGATGATGATATTGAGCATGCTATTGAAGCCATGTTCGACTCGGAAATGGAAATTGTGGAGTCTTCACACCTGGGTAAGGCGCACCGTGTTATTGATGCCCAGGGGCGCTATATCGAGGCATGCAAGGCATCGATCCCGATGAATCTGCGCTTCAACGGCCTGAATGTCATCCTGGACTGTTCCAATGGCGCGACCTACGATATTGCGCCCAAGGTATTTGCCGAGCTGGGCGCAACCGTCAGTACCATTGGTGACCGGCCTGACGGCCTGAATATCAATCTGGGCTGCGGCTCAACGCATCCGGATAAACTGATCACCCGGGTGAAAATGGAAGGTGCCGACCTGGGTATTGCTTTTGACGGCGATGGCGACCGCGTGCTGATGGTGGATCATAAGGGTGAAGTCGTTGATGGCGATGAGCTGTTATATATTATTGCCCGTTCGCGTTTACAGCAGGGAACCGATATTGGCGGTGTGGTGGGTACCCTGATGTCGAACCTGGGCATGGAACTGGCGATCAAGGAGCTGGGACTTGAATTTGAGCGCAGTAAGGTCGGTGACCGCTATGTGCTGGAAACACTGAATGCAAACAACTGGGTCATCGGTGGCGAGTCCTCCGGGCACATTATCTGCCTGGACAGAACCACGACCGGCGATGGTATTATTTCCGCGCTACAGGTGCTGGCCTACCTGGTAAAAGACAATGTTTCCCTGCATGAAGCCCGCTCCGGTATGAATAAATTCCCGCAGGTTATGGTGAATGTGCCGCTGCAGGGTAATACCGACCCGATGCAGTCTGCCTCGGTACAGAAATCCGTGGTGCAGGCCGAGGCGCGGCTCAATGGTCGTGGCCGTGTGCTGCTGCGCCCGTCAGGAACCGAGCCGCTGATCCGTGTCATGGTTGAAGGCGAAGACGAACTGCTGGTTTCGCAGCTGGCGAATGAAATTGCAGAACAGGTTGCTCAAGCCGCCCAGGCGGCGTGAGAAAGTCGGCAGTCAGCAGTTAAAAACCTGCCCGGAGGCCTGCGCGGTTGAGCCTTTACTGTCGACGACCAACTTAATACTTCTATTCTATAATAAGCATTATTTATCCCTCCTCTCTATAAATAACCTTTATCAACATTGATTTATTGCCTGCCGGCAGGTATCCTTCATTTCCTTTAAAAACATAGCGGAGAATGTAATGCGTCAGGTGATGGTAGCTGGCAACTGGAAAATGAATGGTTCCAGTGAATCGGTCAAAGAATTGATGGCAGGTATCAAAGAAGGTATGGCTTCAGTAAGCAAAGCTGAGGTGGTTGTATGCCCGCCAGCCGTTTATATTCCCCGTGTTTCCGGCGCCGCTGCCGATACAGCCATCAAGGTCGGATCGCAGAATATCTGTGACCAGGACAAGGGTGCATTCACCGGTGAAATCTCCGGCGAAATGTTGAAAGATGTCGGCTGTGAATACGCCATTGTCGGTCACTCTGAGCGTCGCGCCCTGTATGGCGAGTCTGATGAGCTGGTGGCCAAACGTTTTGCCGCCGCACGCCGCAATGGTATCAAGCCGATATTCTGCATTGGTGAAACCCTGGAAGAACGTGAGTCCGGTGTAACCAATGATGTCTGCGCACGCCAGATTGATGCGGTTATTGCGCTTGAAGGTGTTGAGGCGCTGGCCGATGGCGTTATCGCCTATGAGCCGGTATGGGCGATTGGTACCGGTAAAACCGCGTCACCTGAGCAGGCACAGGAAGTTCACGCCTTTATTCGTGGTAAAATCGCGGCATTGAATGCCGATGTTGCTGAAGGCCTGCAGATTCTTTACGGTGGCAGCATGAATCCGGGCAATGCGAAGGAGCTGATTGGTCAGCCGGATATTGACGGTGGTTTGATTGGCGGCGCTTCCTTGAAAGCAGAGGATTTTCTGGCGATCTGTCAGGCAGCTGAGTGATTTTGCTGAAATAATTTTATTGGGCAGTTTTTTGTGGATATTATACTTCTAGTTTTACACGTCTTTTTGTCACTGGGCATTATTACCCTGGTTTTATTGCAGAAAGGTGCCGGCGCTTCAGCCGGTGCATCTTTTGGCGGCGGTGCGGGTAGCGTGTTCGGGGCGACCGGTTCAGCCAATTTTTTAAGTAAAACAACGGCTGTTTTTGCGACGGCTTTTTTTATAAACAGTATGGTGCTGGCCTATATGGCGGCGCACCGCGAAGTGCAGACCGGTAGCGTGCTCGATCAGCTGTCTGCACCGGCAATCGAAGCGCCCGGGGAAGAAATACCTGCACCTGAGTTAAGTGTTCCGCAGGCTGATGGTATAGAATCAGATGCTGCAACACAGGAAGCTGCACCGGCTGAAGAAGATGTGCCGCCACCGGCAACTGAATAGAGCAGGTAAATAGTCAGATACACAGTTATCGCCGATGTGGTGGAATTGGTAGACACGCTATCTTGAGGGGGTAGTGGCGAAAGCTGTGCCGGTTCGACTCCGGCCATCGGCACCAAATATTGAAAAACCGGCAGGACGCCAGAAGAACAATAAAGAGATATAGCGCGGGAAGCGTTGATTTTATAACCTTGAAAGTTATAGATCCCAAAAAAAATATAACCCAGAAGGGTCGAGAATATGCTCGAAAATTACTTGCCAGTCCTGATATTCCTCATCATTGGTTTGATGGTCGGCGTTGGTGCTATGTTTGTTGGTGGTTTCGTGCTGGCGCCTTCGAAACCGGACGCTGCAAAAAACTCACCGTTTGAATGTGGTTTTGAAGCTTTCGAGGATGCGCGTATAAAGTTCGACGTGCGTTATTACCTGGTGGCCATCCTGTTCATCATCTTCGACCTTGAAATTGCCTTCCTTTTCCCCTGGGCCATCGTGCTCGATAAAATCGGCCTGTTCGGTATTCTGGCCATGGGTGTTTTTCTCGGTATTCTGGTGATCGGTTTCATCTATGAGTGGAAAAAAGGAGCGCTGGAATGGGAATAGAAGGTGTTCTGGAAAAGGGTTTTGTCACTACCTCTGCTGACAAGCTGATTAACTGGGCCCGCACCGGTTCCATGTGGCCGGTGACCTTTGGTCTGGCCTGCTGCGCGGTAGAGATGATGCAGGCCGGGGCTTCCCGCTATGACCTTGACCGTTTCGGTATCCTGTTCCGCCCCAGTCCCCGCCAGTCTGACGTTTTGATCGTGGCCGGTACTCTGACGAATAAAATGGCGCCGGCATTTCGCAAGGTCTACGACCAGATGGCCGAGCCGCGCTGGGTTATTTCCATGGGCTCCTGTGCCAACGGCGGCGGCTATTACCATTATTCCTATTCTGTGGTGCGCGGCTGTGACCGCATTGTGCCGGTTGATATTTACGTGCCCGGCTGTCCGCCAACGGCAGAAGCCCTGTTGTACGGCATTATCCAGCTGCAGAACAAGATCCGTCGCACCAGTACAATTGCCCGTCAGCCGGTTGAAGAGCCGGCGGATGCCAGTGTATAGGGTGGGGCGGTTATGAATATTCAACAATTATCCCAGGCGCTGGCCACCCGCTTTGCATCGCAATTGCGCTCGAACGTCGTTGCCCACGGTGAAGTGACCATTGAGGTTGCAGCCAGTGACGTTGTTTCGGTATGTGCCGCTTTGCGTGATGATGAGGAACTGAAATTTGAACAGTTAATCGACCTCTGCGGCGTTGATTATTCCGAATATGGCTGCGTCGAATGGGAAACCGGGGAAACCTCGTCCACCGGATTCAGCCGTGCCGTTGAGCCGGATACCGGTGCCCGTCTGCGATTCGGTGAAGCGCCGCAGTGTGTCAATACCAGCCGGCCACGTTTCGCCAGCGTGTATCACCTGATGTCAGTGACCCATAATCACCGGCTGCGTGTCCGTGCCTATTGCGAGAACGATGAAGTGCCGGTCATGCCGACCGTGATTGATGTCTGGCCGGTGGCCAACTGGTTTGAGCGTGAGGCGTTTGACCTTTTCGGTATTCTCTATGATGGCCACCCGGATTTGCGCCGCATTATGACCGATTACGGTTTTGTCGGGCATCCGTTCAGAAAAGACTTCCCGCTGATTGGTCATGTTGAAATGATATACGATGAAGAGGAAAAGCGCGTGGTCTATCAGCCGGTCAGTATCGAGCCGCGGGTACTGGTACCGCGGGTAGTTCGTGAAGACGCGCGTTTTGATGACCTGGCGGACGCAACCAGCGCAGCTTCAGCCGCCGCCGCAGTGGAGAACAGCGATGCCTGAAATTCGTAATTTCACCTTAAATTTCGGGCCGCAACATCCTGCTGCGCATGGCGTGCTGCGCCTGGTGCTGGAAATGGATGGTGAGGTCATTGAGCGCGCAGACCCGCATGTCGGCCTGCTGCATCGTGCCACCGAAAAACTGGCCGAATCAAAACCCTATAACCAGAGCATCGGTTACATGGATCGCCTGGACTATGTTTCCATGATGTGCAACGAGCACGGTTACGTACTGGCCATGGAGAAACTGCTGGGTATCGAGGCACCCGAGCGTGCCCAGTATATCCGGGTGATGTTCGATGAAGTGACCCGCATTCTCAATCACCTGCTGTGGATCGGTGCCCATGCGCTGGACGTGGGTGCCATGACCATGTTCCTCTATGCTTTCCGTGAACGTGAAGATTTAATGGACTGCTACGAAGCGGTCTCCGGTGCGCGTTTGCACGCAACCTATTACCGCCCCGGCGGAGTTGCCCGTGACCTGCCTGACAGCATGCCGCATTACCAGAAGTCCAAATGGCACAGTCAGCGTGAAGTCAATAAATTAAATGAAAACCGCCAGGGTTCGCTGCTGGACTTCCTTGAGGATTTCACCAGCCGCTTCCCCGGCTACGTCGATGAATATGAAACCCTGCTGACCGATAACCGTATCTGGAAACAGCGTACCGTGGATATCGGCATTGTTTCGCCCGAGCGAGCCAAGGCACTGGGTTTCACCGGGCCGATGATCCGGGGTTCCGGCATTGCCTGGGACCTGCGCAAGAAACAGCCCTACGAAGTTTATGACCGTATGGACTTTGATATTCCCATCGGCACCAACGGCGACTGCTACGACCGTTACCTGGTGCGCATGGAGGAAATGCGCCAGTCCAACCGCATTATCAAGCAGTGTATCGACTGGCTGCGTAAAAATGATGGCCCGATACTGCTGGAAAACCACAAGATTACGCCACCGAAACGTGAAGAAATGAAGTCCGATATGGAGTCACTGATTCACCACTTTAAACTGTTTACCGAAGGTTTCTGCCTGCCGGAAGGCGAGGCCTATGCCGGCATCGAGCACCCCAAGGGGGAGTTCGGTGTGTACCTGATTTCCGACGGCGCCAACAAGCCCTACCGGATGAAAATCCGTCCGCCCGGCTTTGTGCACATTTCCGCCCTTGATGAAATGGTGCGCGGCCATATGCTGGCCGACGTGGTTGCCGTTATCGGTACCCAGGACCTGGTATTTGGTGAGGTCGACCGCTAATGACAACAGCAACCGTGAACATGGCAACTGCAAAAGACGAAAAAATTCAGCTATCCGATCATGCGCGTGAGGCCATCGATGAACTGCTGACGCATTACCCTGCCGAGCAGAAAAAATCAGCGCTGCTGGGCGCACTGAATATTGTGCAGCACGAAAACAAGGGTTTCCTGACCGATGAGCTGATGGTGGCCGTGGCCGACTATCTGGGCCTGGCCAAAATCGAAGTATACGAGGTTGCCACTTTCTATTCGATGTACGAGTTAAAGCCGGTGGCGCGCAATAACGTGGCGATCTGTACCAATATCTGCTGCATGTTAATGGGTTCGCAGAGCATTGTTGACCACGTTGAGAAAAAGCTCGGCATCAAGGTCGGTGAAAGCACCGAAGATGGCCGCATCTACCTGAAAAAAGAGGAAGAGTGTCTGGCGGCCTGTGCCGGTGGACCGATGATGCAGGTTAACCATGTCTATTACGAGAATCTTACCCCGGAAAAGGTGGATGAGATTCTGGATAGTCTGGAGTAGGCGGTTGTATGTCAGAACATGATATGAAAAATGCTGTTAAACCGATCGTTACCAAACCGATGGTGAATACTAAAAACGAGCAGGTGTGTTTTGCCACCCTGCAGTTTGAGGATCAGCCGTGGTCATACGAAAACTACCTGAAAACCGGTGGTTACCAGGCCTGGCGCAAGATTCTTGAAGACAAAATTCCGCCGGAAGACGTGGTTGAAGAGGTCAAGAAATCCGGCCTGCGCGGTCGTGGCGGCGCCGGCTTTCCGACCGGGTTGAAGTGGAGCTTTATGCCGCGCACCGCGCCGGTACAGAAATACCTGGTGTGCAACTCGGACGAGTCTGAACCCGGTACCTGCAAGGACAGGGAGATTTTACGTTATAACCCGCATGCTCTGGTGGAAGGCATGGCGATTGGCTGCTACGCCATGGGCGCAACCGCCGGTTATAACTACATGCGCGGCGAGTTTATGGACGAGCCGGCTATCCACTTTAAACAGGCCCTGGCCGAGGCCTATGCCAACGGCCTGCTCGGTGAAAACATTCTGGGCAGCGGTGTCAATATTGACCTGCATGCTTCTCTTGGTGCCGGCGCCTATATCTGCGGTGAAGAAACCGCGCTGCTCAATTCACTGGAAGGTAAGCGCGGCCTGCCGCGCTTCAAGCCACCGTTCCCGGCAAACTTCGGTCTGTACGGCAAGCCCACCACCATTAACAACACCGAAACCCTGTCATCGATTCCGGCCATTATGCGTAACGGCGGTGAATGGTTCCAGAACCTGGGCATTCCCAACAGCGGCGGTGTCAAACTGTTCTCGGTTTCCGGTCACGTCAATAACCCGGGCAATTTTGAAATCCCCATGGGCACCTCGTTTGCCGACCTGCTGGAAATGGCCGG
>JAJRTD010000365.1 GCA_024278435.1 Gammaproteobacteria bacterium
ATAAAACCCTGAGTGTTCCCTATTTGTTCAATGATGCAACCTTCTTCGATATACTGGATTACCTGACGGCCAACGTGATGCTGCCGCTGGGCGGCTTGTTTATAGCCATATTTGCCGGCTGGGTTATGTACAAAGAGTCCTCCCGCGAGGAGTTATCTACTTATCCTGTGATATATAAAATCTGGCGGTTTTTAGTTAGATTTATCACGCCGGTTGCTGTTATTGTCGTATTTCTGAAAGCAGTCGGCGCAATCTAACAACTTGAAAACAATTTATGTCACATATCCAACGCAGCGCCCTGGTGCTTTATTCAGCGGCTGAAATGTATCACCTGGTTAACGATATTGCCGATTACCCTAATTTTTTGCCCTGGTGCCGTTCTTCTGAGGTGATCAGCGAATCGGAAACAGAAATGATCGCTACCGTAGAAATAGCCAAGGGGGTGCTGAATAAAAGCTTCACTACCCGTAACCAGTTGCAGAAAGACCGGCGTATTGACCTGGAACTGGTTGACGGTCCGTTTAAACAACTGAGCGGTTTCTGGCAGTTTGAACCCTTAAAAACCGAAAATGCCTGCAAGGTAAGCCTGGATCTTGAATTTGAATTCGATAATGCCATGATGTCCATCGCCGCCAAACCCATCTTCACCCAGATTGCCAATTCACTGGTGGATGCATTCTGTAAACGCGCCGTTGAAGTCTATGGTGAGCGGGGCTAGGGCAGTGAGCGTCGAAAGTATCAATGTTGAAGTGGCGTATGCGACACCGGAAAAGCAGGTGATCCGCGCGGTGAATGTTGACGCCGGCACCACGCTAGGCGCCGCCATTGTACAATCCGGTATTATGATGGATTTCCCCGAACTGGAAGAAAAACTGGAAGACGCCAGGGTCGGTATTTTCGGCAAGGTTGCCGCCATGACCACGGTACTGTCAGACGGTGACCGAGTAGAAATCTACCGGCCGCTGATTGCCGATCCCAAGGAAGTGCGACGCAAGCGCGCGGCAGAAGGCAAGAAGATGAAAAAAGGAAGTGGCGCCGAAGGCGCAATGAAAAGTGAAAAATGAAAAGTGAAAAATTATTCTTTAGGTTGCTGTAGAGCGGGTGCTACTTTGCTGTTAACGGTTTAAGAAGCCAGAAGATTTCTCGACTACGCTCGTAATGACAGATTTATGGGTTCCGTGCCGAAGGCACGAAAACATTTTTCACTTTTCATTTTTCACTGCGCCGTCAGGCGCCTCTCCGCTACGGTTCAATGTATTGTGAATCATCAATTTTGACCAGCCGGTCATTTTCAAAATACAGGGTCAGCAATGACTTTCTTTCAAAACCCTTGTTGGGGATAAAGCGGTAAATATAATCCCAGCGCTGGTTGTGAAACGGGTCTGACAGCATGGGCGATCCCATGATCTTTCGCACCTCGGACTTGGTCATGCCCAGTTCAAGGCTTTCCAGCTGTATCAGCTTGATGGTATTTCCCTGTTGTAAATCCAGTTTATGGGCTTCCGGCAGCCAGTCGGCACAGGCACTGAGAAAAAACATGCAGCAGGCCGCTGTTGCCAGGTATTTCAGTGGTGAAACCAGGCGGCTGCAAAATAATCGATAAATCCTCGAAATGAGAGTGGTTCTCAGTATCATAAACGTGTTTAAATAGTGTTGTCTGTAAAAGGGCAGAAATACTACCGTATATGACCATGATAATCAGTAGAAATTTATGGAATCCAGTGATTTAAAAAAAGCCGGCCTCAAAGTTACATTGCCACGAATGAAGATTCTGGAATTTCTTGAGGCATCCAAAGTCCGCCATCAGAGTGCGGAGGATATCTACCGTGCTCTGCTGGATGACGGTGAAGAAATCGGGCTGGCAACTGTGTACCGGGTGCTGACCCAGTTTGAATCGGCCGGCCTGGTGGAACGCCACCATTTTGAAAGCGGCCAGGCGGTTTTTGAGTTAAATGAAAAGGGCCATCATGACCATATCGTCTGCGTAGTTTGTGGCAAGGTTGAGGAGTTTTTTGATGAAGTTATCGAGAAACGTCAGCGTGAAGTTGCTGCCGATAAAGGTTATGAAGTGACCGACCACAGCCTGACCCTGTATGGCAAGTGCCCCGCCTGCCAGAAACTTTAGAAAATCCGGCCTCTGGTCACTGAGTGTGTGCCAATACCTGCACACTTCCCGGGGAGCCTCTAACTTGTTCAGAGATTGCCTAAACTTTTAATTCAATATTCAATCTGAATAAAGGTGCCCCTGTCACCTGATCAATGAATTAAAATACCGCCTTATGCAAAAAACACGTTATTTCAACCAGATTACCAAAGACTTCACCATCGACCAGTATCTGCACCAGCTGAATGGTGCGGACGTCGATCAGGACAGCCTGTTGCGCCGCGCCTGCGAAATGGTATGGGATCTGCCGACTGAAGGCTCCATGCCCAACAGCCTGGACGTGGCGCTGCTGCTAAGCGAGCTGGGCACCGATGAAACTACATTGATTGTTGCCCTGTTAAGCAGCCGGCAGCTGATGGCTACGGCAGACAGGCATGAACTGGAGCAGGTTTTTGGCCCGGAAATAATACGGCTGGTTGACAGCGTAATCCAGTTGCACGCCTTTCGCGGTGAGCGTGATGATGCCTCACCGGAACAGGTTGAACGCCTGCGCCGTATGCTGCTGTCGATGGTGGATGATGTACGGGCGGTACTGATCAAGCTGGCCTTCCGGGTGCAGCGCTTGAGGCAGTTAAAACTGGCACCCCGTGAAGAGCAGCAGGAAATCGCCCGTGAGACCCTGGATATTTTTGCTCCCATTGCCAACCGCCTGGGTGTTGGTCAGTTGAAATGGGAACTGGAAGACCTGGCATTTCGTTACCTGGAGCCGGATACCTACCGCCAGATTGCCGAAAACCTCGACGAAAAACGTGAAGAGCGTGAACAGTTTATTGTTGATGTCGTGGAGAAAATAAAACAGATCACTGCTGCTGAAAATATTTCGGCGGAAATCTACGGGCGTCCCAAGCACATTTACAGTATCTGGAAAAAAATGACATCCAAGCGCCGCAGTTTCGATGAACTGTTTGATGTGCGTGCGGTAAGGATTGTTGTTGATACCATTGCAGAGTGTTACGTGGTGCTTGGCCTGATACACGCGCAGTGGCGGCATATCAACAAGGAATTTGACGATTACATTGCCAACCCCAAGGAAAACGGATACCAGTCACTGCATACCGCGGTTTACGGGCCACATGCCAAGCCGGTTGAAATCCAGATACGCACCCGGCAGATGCATGAATTTGCCGAGTTTGGTGTCGCTGCCCACTGGCGCTATAAGGAATCCGGTAACGGTAAAGCTGACCTGCAGACCGGTATCGAGTCGTTAAGACGGTTGCTGGATTCAACCCAGAACAGCGATGAAGATCTGATGGAGAATTTCCGTTCGGAAATGTTCCATGACCGGGTGTTTGTGCTGACCCCGGAAGGCCGGGTGCTGGATCTGCCCGAAGGTGCCACGCCAATTGATTTCGCCTACGCGGTACACACCGAAATCGGCCACCGTTGC
>JAJRTD010000366.1 GCA_024278435.1 Gammaproteobacteria bacterium
ACAGTCATGGGAAAGGTGTTCGCTTTACTGTAAAATTTGCCGTATGTCTTTAATTCGTTTGCGTAATATTCATCTTGGTTTCGGTGGTCCCCCCTTACTTGAAAGTGTCAGTCTGTCAATTGACAGTGGTGAACGGCTTTGTCTTCTGGGTCGTAACGGTACCGGTAAATCCACACTGTTAAAAGTTATTGCCGGCCAGGTAAAGGCCGACAGCGGTGACCTGGAATTTAAACAGAATATAAAACTGGCTGTGCTGGAGCAGGAGCCGCGCCGTGACCTGAGCGGCAGCATTTTTGATATTGTGGCTGCCGGGCTAGGTGAGCGGGCAAAATTGCTGCAGGATTATCACCACGCCCTGCATAACTTCACTGAAAACCATAATGAGCAGACCATGGCCGAGCTGGAGCGCGCCCAGAACCAGGTGGATACCCACAATGCCTGGCAGCTTAACCAGCAGGTGGAAGAAGTATTAAGCCGCATGCAGCTTGATGGTGATGTGGAATACGATGCGCTATCCGGCGGCATGAAGCGCCGCGTGTTGCTGGCCAGGGCGCTGGTAATCAAGCCCGATATCCTGCTTCTGGATGAGCCGACCAACCACCTTGATCTGGGTGCTATTCAATGGCTGGAAGAGCAGCTACTGAATTATAAAGGCGCCTTATTATTTATCACCCATGACCGTGCTTTTATGCGCAAACTGGCGACCCGCATTGTTGAACTGGATCGCGGTTACCTGAGCAGTTACCCGGGAAACTACGATACCTATCTGCGGCGCAAGGCGGAAGCCCTGCATGCCGAGGAAGTGGCAAATGCGCATTTCGATAAAAAACTGGCGCAGGAGGAAGTCTGGATCCGTCAGGGTATCAAGGCGCGCCGAACCCGTAACGAAGGCCGGGTGCGCGACCTGAAGAAAATGCGCGATGAGCGTAACCAGCGCCGCCAGCAGGTGGGCAAG
This sequence comes from Gammaproteobacteria bacterium, assembly GCA_024278435.1. GTDB lineage: Bacteria > Pseudomonadota > Gammaproteobacteria > SZUA-229 > SZUA-229. The sequence continues at coordinate 956 of JAJRTD010000366.1, forward strand.
GTCAGTATGAATCTGGCGCAGGTAGAGCGTTCCGGCAAGCTGGTGGCAGATGTTGAAAATATCAGTTTTGAGTATGAAGGCAAATGCATAATCAGGAATTTGAGCACCACCATAATACGCGGTGACAAGATTGGTATTATCGGTCCCAACGGGGCGGGAAAAACAACACTGTTGAAGCTGTTGCTGGGTGAGTTAAAGCCCACCAGCGGGCGGGTGGTCAGTGGCACCAGGCAGGAGGTGGCCTATTTCGACCAGTTCCGGGCGCAGCTGGATGATAATGCCACGGTCATTGATAACCTGTCGCAGGGCAGGGAGTTCATTGAAATCAATGGCAGCAGAAAACACGTGATCGGCTACCTGCAGGACTTCCTGTTTGCACCGGAGCGTGCACGTTCCCCGGTGAGCATGCTGTCCGGTGGTGAACGCAACCGCCTGCTGCTGGCCAAACTGTTTTCAAAGCCGTCAAACATCCTGGTGATGGATGAGCCGACCAATGACCTGGATATAGAAACCCTGGAACTGCTGGAAGAGCTGGTGATGGAATACAGCGGCACGGTATTGCTGGTAAGCCATGACCGGGAATTCGTCAATAACGTGGTCACCAGTACCCTGGTGTTTGAAGGTGATGGCGTGGTCAATGAATATGTCGGCGGCTATGATGACTGGCTGAGACAGGCATCAACTGCCCGGCAGGCAGAGAAAAAAGCAAGCAGGCCGGTCGCCGCTGAAGCAGGCAATACTTCAACAGCGCAACCGGAAAAAAGCAAAAAAAAGAAACTGAGTTATAAAGACCAGCGTGAACTCGACGCCCTGCCAGCACAGATCGAAACCTTTGAACAGGAAGTTGAAAGCCTGCAGCAGCTGATGGCCAGTGACACGTTTTATAAGCAGGATAAGGATGAAATCCAGAAAATACAGGCACAACTAACAGCAGTGGAAGAGCAGCTGCAGCATTGTTATGATCGCTGGGAAGAGCTGGAGGCTTGATTCTTTTCCTTTTTTAAATGGTTATAAGTTTGTCGGGTTGCGCTGGCGCTAGCCCGATCTACGAAGGATTTTTAATTTGCCACACTACTGTTCAGTTAACTATTTTTATATCAGCCCCATACCCGGCGGTATATAACCGTGCTGGTATTTTTATTTTATTAGACTGAAACCATACTGTTGGTGTCTTGTCATCCTGACTGGAGCGCAGCGTAGTGTAAGGATCTTAGATGATCGTGCCGGGTTAACGGGGCAGCAGTGAATTTGATACTTTGATTTAACCGAAAAAACTCACTCTCCATGAATTTTTTTGACTCCATGCAGCAAAACCCAGCCCTCTTCAAACTGCGGCTGGTCCATCACAAAAAACTCCCGATACGTTTCGAGAACACTGTCTGCCTGCTCTTTCAGGATGCCGGACAGGACGATGTGCCCCTTTTCTTTTGTATGATGTGCCAGTGTCGGTGCCAGTTCTGCCAGCGGGCCGCTGAGGATATTGGCGATCACGATATCGTACCGTGTGTTTTTATGCTGCCTGTTATAGCTTTCGGGAAGATAGCTGGATATTCTCTCGTCAACGGCATTGGCTACTGCATTATCGTGGGTGGCGGTTAAGGCCTGTGGGTCGATATCAACGGCGTCTGCATGCTCTGCGCCCAGCATGCAGGCGGCAATCGCCAGGATGCCCGAGCCGCAGCCGTAATCCAGCAGTGTGTCTGTCGTTTTGGTGGAAGCGGGGATGTTGCTATCCAGCCATTGCAGGCATAAAGAGGTGGTCGGATGGGTACCGGTGCCGAATGCCAGACCCGGATCAAGACGCAGGTTGACCGCCCCGGGTTGCGGCGGGTCGATATGCAGCGGGCATATCCACAGGCGATCGCCGAACTGCATGGCATGAAAATGATCCATCCAGGCCCGGGTCCAGTTCTGGTCCTGCAGTATTTCACTATGGCAGCTGTGTTCTGTGTTCGCCAGGCAGGTCTCTATTTCATCCAGTATAGCCTGCTGATTATTGTTGAAACTGAACAGTCCGGTAACCACGACCAGGTTCCATACCGGGGTTTCATCCGGACCCGGTTCCAGGATCGGCTGGTCGGCGGCATCGGTCAGGGTAACGGTTTGTGCACCGCTGTTGAACAGGCAGTCTTCTACTGTTTCGGTATTGTCTTTTGTTGTGCTAACGGCAATCTGTAACCAGCTCATAAGAGGATTTGACCTGTTTTATTTTTATGGTAATTTCTGTTCTCTCGGTGTAGCCTAACCGATAGCTTATTGCCATGTGAAAAAAATTACTCGTTTATTACTTGAAAAAGGCTCGATTCGTATCGGGCCTGAGGGTGAAAGCGACAGAGGTGTTTTTTTATGGATACACAAGCCTACCAGAAGGCGAAGGGTTTACTTGAGGCGCAGGACTATAAGGCTGCCGAGCGTGCGTTTAAGATGGCGCTGGATGCTATTGATGAGCATGACAAGCACTATAACAGTGTCCTGTCTTATTACGGTTTGTCCCAGGTTTTAAACGGCAATGAAAACGGTTTGTTATTGTGTCGTGATGCTGCCGGCAACGAGGTTGCCAACGGTGATGTTTTTCTGAACCTGGCCTGTGCAGAATGGTACAGCGATAACCGCAAGCGGGCGGTTGATGCCATTCGCCACGGTATAAAAATTGATGCCGGCAACCAGGCGCTGAAGCGCGCCTGTGCCAGACTGGACTGCCGGCAAAAATGCTGCTTTTCCTTCCTGCCGCGTAGCCATAAGCTCAACCGCTTTTTCGGCCGCTTGCGGCGACGGCCTTCGCCGGTTATTACTGTGCATAACCTGCTTTACTAGAATTTACCACAGAGGCGCAGAGCATACAGAGAAAAGCTGTTTATGTTTTACTGCGCCGCAGGCGCAGTAAAACAGATAAAAACTTTGTGTGCTCCACGCCTCTGTGGTGAAATGCTTTTATCTGCCACCCTGATTTAGTGTAAAATTCAACCTGGAGTTGGCCAGGCAATCGCGCCGGATGATATTTGTATTGTCCGGGGAGGAAAGTCCGGGCTCCGCAGGACAGAGTGCCAGGTAACGCCTGGGAGGTGAAAGCCTACGGAAAGTGCCGCAGAAAATATACCGCCGGTAGCCGATTCGTCGGTGGCCGGTAAGGGTGAAATGGTGCGGTAAGAGCGCACCGCGCAACTGGTAACAGTTGTGGCAGGGTAAACCCCACTCGGAGCAAGACCAAATAGGGGGACATAATGCGTGGTCCGCGCTGTTCCCGGGTAGGTTGCTTGAGGTGCATGGCGACATGTCACCCAGATGAATGATTGCCCACGACAGAACCCGGCTTATCGGCCAGCTCCTCTTTATTTTATTTATACCATGCCAATTGGCCGCCAGTCGGCAGCAAAAGCCGGTGAATCATGGTTTTTCTGGTTAAAAAATGACCTTTTGTTAAGAAATCCATATAAAAACCGTTCTATCCCTTTTTTTATTTCATTCCTGAAACAGATCAAACTTAAAGTAAATTATCAGCTTCCAAGAGCAAGCTAATGATTTAAAAAACTTATCCTTTATAAGTTTTTCCTGTTTTTCTTAATTATCAGCTAAGTTGCTGTCAGCTATAGCTTTTTTTGTGATTTTTACACATAAAAAGGCTTGACATCAGGTGGTCAGACTACCTATAGTGTCAATATGTGGGGGAAAGTGGGGAATTGTGGGAAAAAGTTCCTGAAAGCTGAATATGGCAAGCAATAATAAAAAATGAATTTTCGCGGAATCAACAATATATCAGTAGACGCCAAGGGCAGAATGGCTGTGCCGGCTCGTTATCGTGAGCGTCTGCTGGAAAGTTGTGGCGGCCACCTGGTGGTGACGGTCGATCGCGATTATTGCTTGCTGATGTACCCCCTCCCGGAATGGGAAATTATTGAAGAAAAGTTAAACAGGCTGCCTAGCTTAAACAAACAGGCGCGTCTGTTGCAACGTTTGTTGATCGGTCATGCCACCGAGCTGGATATGGATGCGCAGGGCCGGATTTTATTGCCGTCTGTTTTGCGTGACTTTGCCGGCCTGAAAAAGAAGGCGGTGCTGATCGGTCAGGGCAAGAAGCTGGAGATATGGGACGAAGAAACCTGGAATACAAGCCAGGAAGAGTGGATGGCATCGGTGCAGGCCGATGATGGTGAGCTTCCGCTGTCGTTGGAAGAGCTGTCGCTCTAACGCGTTTATCAAGTGAGCAGTTTTGATCACCAGTCAGTGCTTTTGAATGAGGCGCTGGAGTCACTGAATATTCGTCCCGCCGGCATATATATTGATGCAACGTTTGGCAGGGGTGGTCACAGTCGCGCCATATTGAAGCAGTTAAATGCGCAGGGACGGTTGATCGCTTTTGACCAGGACCCCGAGGCAGTTGCTTTTGCCAGAAAGGAATTTGCCGGTGAGCCGCGTTTAACGATAGAACATGAAAACTTCAATCAGGTAGCTGATGTGGTTGAAAGGTACGGACTGGCCGGAAAAATAGATGGCGTGTTGATGGATCTCGGGGTCTCATCGCCGCAGCTTGATGATGCTGAACGCGGGTTCAGCTTTTTACGTTCCGGGCCACTGGATATGCGTATGGATACGGCTCACGGAGAAACGGCCAGAGAATGGCTTGCCAGGGTAAAACCGGCTGATTTAATAAATGTGCTCAAAAAATACGGCGAAGAAAAATTTGCCCGACGAATTGCGACAGCCATTGTAGAAACGCGCGAACAGCGTGAAATTACCGAAACCGGCGACCTGGCTGAAATCATATCAAATGCAATTCCGGTAAAAGAAAAACATAAACACCCTGCAACACGCAGCTTTCAGGCGATCCGTATTTATATTAACCAGGAATTGCAGGCGGTGGAGCAGGGTTTAAAGGCGGCGGCTTCGGTGCTGGCCATTGGCGGACGTTTGTCGGTGATCAGTTTTCATTCGCTGGAAGACCGGATTGTAAAGCGTTTTATGCGCGACCTTTCCAGTCGCCCCAAATTGCCGCCGGGGTTGCCAGTGATGGATGCTGACATTGAAGTGCCCTACCGGCTTGTGGGTAAACCGGTAACGGCCAGCAGGGAAGAGCTGGATGTTAATCCCCGGGCAAGAAGTGCGCGTCTGCGCGTACTGGAGCGACGGTTATGAATGAAAGGCAGCGCATATTACTGGTGGTTACATTTTTATTCAGTCTGGTGCTGGGCTCGGCTATTTTGCTGATTTACAGCAAGCATCAGAGCAGGAAGCTTTTTGTTGAGCTGCAGCAGCTGCGATACGAGGTGGATGCCCTGAATACCGAGTGGAGCCAGTTGCAGCTTGAGCAGAGCGCCTGGTCCGGGCACGGCCGTATTGAGCGCGTTGCCAGAAAACAGTTATCAATGGTTATGCCGGAACCCGGCGAAGTGGTATTTGTAAGACAGTGAAAAGCTATCATCACAGACAGCGTGAAAGCAAACCGTTAACGGCATGGCGGCGGGTGACCGTGGCCGTGGTCTTTATGCTGCTGGGTACCACGCTGCTGGCAAAAACACTGGATATGCAGATTCTGCGCAGCGAGTTTTTCGAGCGCCAGGGTGATGCACGCCAGTTGCGTACGGTTGCCATTTCGGCGCATCGTGGCGATATTGTCGATCGTAACGGCGAACCCTTTGCGGTCAGTGCACCGGTCAACAGTATCTGGATAAATCCGCAGGTTGTCATAGAAAACCTGGATGAGTTGAACAGGGTAGCAAAACTGCTGTCGCTGGATGTCATCAGTTTAAAACAGAAAATACGGCGCAATGCCGGTCGCGAATTCCTCTACCTGAAACGCCATGCTTCACCGGAGCTGGCCGAGCAGGTGATGGCATTAAAGGTTCCCGGCGTTAACCTGCTGAACGAGTATCGCCGTTATTATCCCAGCGGTGAAGTGGCTGCCCATGTTATCGGTTTCTCGGATATTGATGATAACGGCCAGGAAGGAATCGAGCTGGCATTTAATGAATGGCTGAAAGGCGTGCCGGGCAAAAAACGGGTGATTCGTGACCGACTGGGACGCGCCTTTGATGATGTAGAGCGCATCAAGTCGGCAGAGCCGGGCAAAGAACTTAAGCTCAGCCTGGATAAGCGTCTGCAGTATCTGACCTACCGTACCTTGAAAGCGGCGGTGTTAAAGCACAACGCGGTGGCCGGTTCGGCAGTGGTGCTGGACGTGCATAGCGGTGAGGTACTGGCCATGGTGAACCAGCCTTCATTCAATGTAAATGATCGCAGGCAGCTGCAGCCGCAGGCCACCAGAAACCGCGCGGTAACCGATGTGTTTGAACCGGGTTCGACTATGAAGCCGCTGACCATTGCGGCCGCCCTGGAAAGCGGTCGCTGGAAACCTTTTTACAAGGTGGAAACCGGCCCCGGTTATATGCGCATTAAGGGCAACACCATCCGTGACGAAAGAAACTATGGTGACCTGGATATGGGTGGTGTACTGGAAAAATCCAGCAACGTTGGTATCAGCAAGATTGCGCTGGCCATGGATGCGGAAACGCAATGGTCAATGTATCGCAAGCTGGGGTTTGGCGCAGTAACCGGCAGCGGCTTTCCCGGTGAGGCCAGCGGCCAGTTATCGCTGAATGCATTAAATAATGATTTTGAACGTGCCTCCATGGCCTTCGGCTATGGCGTATCGGTAACGCCTTTACAACTGGCGCATGCCTATTCGGCAATTGCGGCTGATGGCATATTACGCCCGGTCAGCTTTTTATATGATGAAAAAAAGCAGCACGGTAAAGAAGTGGAAGGTCAGCGTGTCATGTCAGTGGAGACGGCGCGGGCAGTCAGGAAAATGATGCAGCGCGTGATTTCAGATAAAGGCACCGGTAAACGTGCCGCCGTGGCGAATTACAGCGTGGCCGGTAAAACCGGCACCGTGCATAAATTTATTGCCGGCGGTTATGCCGAAGACCGTTACCTCTCGATTTTTGCGGGCATGATTCCGGCGGACAAGCCCGAGCTGGTAATGGTGATCATGGTTGATGAGCCGAGAAACGGCGAGCATTTTGGCGGCCTGGTTGCAGCGCCGGTATTCAGTCAGGTGATGTCTGGTGCGATGCGGTTGCTGGACATTGCACCAGACCGGATTTCAAAGAAACAGTTAATGAATGCGGGCACTAAAACAGCAGGCGGGAAAGTATAATGACGCAGAAAGAAGTCGCACTGGATTATTTGCTGGAAGGGTTTATTGATGATGCAATGATCGACCAGTGTCGCGATATATCAATCAATGCCATCGTGCAGGATAACCGCAAGGCACGCAGTGGCAACCTGTTTATTGCTCACCAGGGATTTAATACCCATGGCCTGCTGTATGCGCAGGATGCAGTGGCCAAGGGTGTCAGTGTCGTGCTGTGGGACGGTGATCTTGAAAACCGCAATGAAATCCTTGATTCCATTTCTAACAAGGTGCTTTGTATACACTGCGAAGACCTGAAGCAGAAAGTCGGCCCCATTGCTTCCCGCTTTTATGAGCAGCCTTCGCTGTCACTGGATGTGATCGGGGTGACCGGTACCGATGGCAAGACCTCGATTGCGCATTACCTGGCGCAATGCCTGGATGCCTACGATGTGCATTGTGGTGTGCTCGGTACCCTGGGGAACGGATTTATAAATGACCTACATCCTACCGGTTTAACCACGGTTGATGCCCTGCTGGTGCAGAAAACGCTGGCGGAAATCGAAGAGGCCGGTGCCCGTCATGTGGTGATGGAAGTTTCCTCGCACGGACTGGACCAGGGCCGGGTCAACGGCGTGGCATTTACCACCGCTGTTTTCAGTAATATGGCTAAAGACCACCTGGACTACCACGGCAGCCAGGACAATTATGCTAATGCCAAAAGACGGCTGTTTTATACGCCGGGTCTGGGTTCTGCGGTTATCAATCTTGATGATGAATTCGGTCGCCAGCTGGCAAAAGAAGTGCGTGACCATGTCTGCGTCTGGGGTTACAGTCTGGAAAAAGATATTTCTGCCTATAAAGATTACGCTGATTATTTTGTTCATACCGTCGATATAAAACCGTTTGAAAGGGGTTGCCATCTGTCGGTAGAAACACCAAAAGGCAGCGGTGACTTTGATATTCCATTGCTGGGTCGTTTTAATGTGGCCAATGCCATGGCGGTACTGTCAACATTGCTGGTCAGCCGTTTTTCTTTTGAGAATGCACTGAAAAGCCTGTCGGCAATTCGCTCGGTTGACGGCCGGGTAGAGATCATAGCGGAAGACGATAAACCGGTAGTCGTGGTTGATTATGCGCATACCGAACAGGGCCTGAGTGCGGTCTGCCAGTCATTAAAGGTGCACTTCACCGGCAAGGTGTGGTGCGTTTTCGGTTGCGGCGGTGATCGTGATCGCAGCAAGCGTCCGTTGATGGCAAAAGTGGCTGAACAGTACGCCGATAAGATTATTGTGACTACCGACAATCCGCGCCATGAAGATCCGCAGGATATTATCAATGAAGTGATGGCCGGTTTCTCCTCGCTGGAAAAAGTCGAAGCCATTCTTGACCGGCGCCAGGCGATTGATATTGCTATTTCCAATGCCCAGCCCGGTGACGTGGTGCTGCTTGCCGGCAAAGGCCATGAAACCAGCCAGATCGTCGGTGATGTGCATATCGCTTTTGATGACCGCCGGGTGGCACGTGAATGCCTGGCGCATAGAGAGCCCGGGGTGCTGGCGTGATGATGATGTCACAGCTTGCACAGGCACTGGACGCTTCTCTGCAGGGGCCGGATGTGCTGATGACCGGGGTGTCGAAAGATACCCGCGATATTCATGCCGGTGACCTTTATGTTGCGCTGAAGGGTGAGCGTTTTGACGGCCATCGCTTTGTGGCAGATGCCGGTGCAGCCGGTGCGGTCGGTGCCCTGGTCAGTGAGCCGCTGGCGCTTGACATGCCCCAGGTACAGGTTGCCGATACCCGTATCGCACTGGGTCAGCTGGCCGCGCACTGGCGCCGGGTCTGGGCCTCTCAGCAGCCGGGTAGTAAATTGATCGGTATTACCGGCAGCAACGGTAAAACCTCGGTGAAGGAAATGTGC
>JAJRTD010000367.1 GCA_024278435.1 Gammaproteobacteria bacterium
AGATCTGTGACCCGCATTGTCTGTCGCTTAAGATCCTTCGACTTCACTTCGTTACGCTCAGGATGACAAAATAGTCAAAGGGCGTATTTCATGTCGTATGCAATACAAGGTACCGCTAAAAGTCATGTGCAATGCGGTTTCAAGCAAAAACAATATATAGTTAACGCGACAGCAGTGAAAAACGTTATGTAATGAACCGGTAATTACAATAGCAGTCTATTTTATTATAAGAATAAGGAGTGTAAGAAATGATGTGGCTCGGTCTGTTCGTTTTAATCATAGTTGTCGCTGCTTATTTTCGTCTGGCGTTACCGGTATGGTCACTGCTTCTCGCTGGTGGCCTGTTGCTGTTGCACCTGTTCTCCGATATCGATCCCTCACAAAAATATCTACTGTGGATTGTTTTTGCCGCCGTTATTCTGCCGCTTAATATCAAACAGCTGCGCCGTAACCTGATAAGCAAACCGGTTTACGCGGTAATGCAAAAGCTGATGCCGACTATTTCACAGACCGAACAGGAAGCACTGGATGCCGGTGACGTGTGGTGGGAGGCGGAACTGTTCAGCGGTAAACCGGACTTCAGTGTTATTCAGAATCTGCCGCCGGCAAAACTGAGCAAGGAGGAGCAGGCATTTCTCGACGGTCCGGTGGAAACATTCTGCGAGATGCTGGATGACTGGCAGATCACTCAGGTTGATTATGACCTGTCTCCGGAAGCCTGGCAGTACCTGAAAGACAACGGCTTTTTTGCACTGATCATTCCCAAGGAATACGGCGGACTGGATTATTCGGCCTACTGTCATTCTCAGGTGGTGCTGAAAATCGGCAGTCGCAGCGGTTCTGCGGCCGTTACCGTGATGGTGCCGAATTCACTGGGCCCCGGCAAGCTGCTGATGACCTATGGTACCAAAGAACAGAAAGACTATTACCTTCCCCGCCTGGCAAAAGGCATCGATGTCCCCTGCTTTGGTCTTACCGGTCCCGATGCCGGCAGTGATGCCGGCGCCATGCCGGACACCGGCGTGGTGTGTTACGGCAGTTATGACGGCGAGGACAATGTGCTCGGGGTACGCCTTAATTTCGAGAAGCGTTATATCACGCTGGCACCGGTGGCTACCCTGCTGGGCATAGCTTTTAAATTATACGATCCGGAACATTTATTAAGTGACGAGGAAGACCGCGGTATTACCCTGGCGCTGATCAAGCGTGAAACCGAGGGTATCGAAATTGGTAATCGTCACTTCCCGATGAACCAGGCATTTCTTAACGGTCCGATCCGTGGCAAGGACGTGTTTATTCCGCTGGATTCCATTATCGGCGGTGTTGATTATATCGGTCGCGGCTGGTCCATGTTGATGGAGTGCCTGGGTGACGGCCGTGCTATTTCACTGCCGGCACTGGGTACGGCGGCGGCCAAAATGGCGTCTAAATATACTGGTGCCTACGCCCGCATCCGCCAGCAGTTCCATACCCCCATCGGTTACTTCGAAGGCGTTGAGGAAATGCTGACCGAAATTGCCGGCCAGACCTATGCCATTAATGCTTCCCGGGTACTGGTATTAAACGCGCTGGACAACGGTGCGGTTCCCTCGGTGATTTCAGGCATTGTTAAACAGCAGTTAATGGAACGCATGCGCCGGGTGATTAACGACGCCATGGACGTACATGGCGGCCATGCCATCAGCATGGGGCCGCTTAACTTTATGGGCCGTGGTTACCAGCTGATCCCGGTCGGTATTACTGTTGAAGGCGCCAATATTCTGACCCGCACCATGATGATATTCGGCCAGGGCGCCATGCGCAGCCACCCCTTCCTGCTGAAGGAAGTGGAAGCGGTGCATAACAAGGATCGTGCCAAGGGCATCAGGGACTTTGATAATGCCTTTTTTGCTCACGTTGGTTTTATTATCAGCAATATAGTCCGTACCTTCTGGTTCGGCATCAGTTTCGCCCGGCTGGAGAAGGTGCCGGGTGACAGTGATACCCGCTACTATTACCGGCAACTGGTAAAAATGAGTTCAGCGTTTGCGCTGATGGCTGACGTCTGTGTGGCGGTGCTCGGCGGTTCCTTGAAACGCCGGGAAAAACTTTCCGGCCGGCTGGCCGACGTACTGTCAAATATGTACGTAATGACCGCTGCCCTGCAGCACTATGAAGAACAGGGTCGGCAGAAGGATGATCTGGTCTTGCTGAAATGGGTTTGTGAAGACTCGCTGTTTAATATGCAGACCGCCTTGAAAGGCATTATGAAAAACCTGCCGGTGCCGGTCGTCGGAGCCGTGTGTAATTTTATTGTTTTCCCGTTAACCAAGCCGTATCACCGTCCCAGCGATAAATTAGGCCACAAGGTCGCCCGCACCATTCTGCAGCCGGGTGAAACCGTAGACCGATTGACTCATGGTATTTTTAACAGCAACGATAAAAGCGATGGCACCGGCCGTATTCTGCACGCCCTGGATCTGGTGCTTAAAACAGACACCCTGCAGCACAAGCTGCGCACTGCTTATAAACAGGGCCAGTTGTCCAGCCGTGATCGTGATGCCTATAGCGAAGCCAGAGAGAAAAACATTATCAGTGAAGCCGAATATGATCTGCTGCTTGAAGCCGATGCAGCGATTCGCAATGCGATAAAAGTTGATGAGTTTTCATTCAGTGGCTGGCAGGTTGAGACGCCGTGAGCTGGTTGGAAAATACAGCATCAGCCCTTTTGTCAGAATAAAAAGAAGCAATAAACGAGAAAAGTTATGGATAAGGAATGTGATCGTAAAGTTTATATTGTTGATGGCAGTCGCACGCCGCAGTTAAAATCGCGCGGCAAGGTCGGGCCGTTTACCGCCGGTGACCTGGCCGTTGCCGCGGCAAGACCGCTGTTACTGCGCAACAATTTTCCGCTTGATGCGCTGGATGAGGTGATACTCGGTTGCATGATGCCGGGCGAACGTGAAGCCAATGTCGGTCGCGTGGTTTCCCTGCGTCTGGGTATTCCGCAGTCGGTTCCCGCCTGGACGGTACAGCGCAATTGTGCCTCCGGCATGCAGTCGGTTGACTCCGCCTATCGCAATATCCGCAACGGTGATGCCAACCTGATCCTGGCCGGCGGCACCGAATCCATGAGTCATGCGCCGGTGATGTTTAACCATATCATGGTGAACTGGCTGGGAGATTTTATGCGCGCCCGCACGCTGCTGCAGAAACTGCAGGCCATTGCGAAGTTACGCGGCAGGCATTTCAAGCCGGTCATTGCCCTGCTGCTGGGCCTGACCGATGATACCGTGGGTTTGAACATGGGTGAAACCGCGGAGATCATTGCCAATAAATTCAATATCAGCCGCCGTGAGATGGATGAATATGCCATGGCCAGTCATCACCGGCTGGCAGCGGCGGCCAAGGCCGGCTACCTCGAAGAGATCGAGGTACTGTATGACGGCAAGGGCAAGTATTACGACCACGATGACGGGGTGCGCCCGGATTCCACCCTGGAAAGCCTGGGTAAACTGAGGCCGGCCTTCGACCGCAAGTACGGCAAGGTCACAGCCGGTAACAGTGCACAGATCACCGATGGTGCTTCATGGCTGCTGCTGGCCAGTGAAGACGCGGTCAACGAATACAATCTGCCGGTGCTGGCATCGATTGTCGATACCCAGTGGGCCGGGCTGGATCCGGCCGTGATGGGCATGGGGCCGGTGCATGCCATGACCCCGATTATGCAGCGCCACCAGCTGTCGATAGACGATATCGACTACTGGGAGATTAATGAGGCCTTTGCCACTCAGGTACTGGGCTGCATCAAGGCCTGGCAGCAGGATGACTACTGCCGGGAAAACCTGAACCTGGACAAGGCTATGGGTGAGATCCCCCATGACAAACTGAATATCGACGGCGGCGGTGTCAGTCTCGGCCACCCGGTCTGGGCCAGCGGTGCCCGTATTATTCTTCACCTGTTCAAGGTCTTGCAGCGCAACAATGCCAGCCAGGGCATGGCCAGCCTGTGTATCGGTGGCGGCCAGGGTGGCGCGGTGTTTATTAAAAACGAGTCGCCGGCAATCAACGACAGCGAGGCAGCGTAATGAGCGATACTAACTCTCCCGCTGGCGAATACCGTCACTGGAAAATAGAGCAGGACGAAAACAATATTGCCTGGCTGCATTTTGATATGCAGGGCACACGCGCCAACCTGCTGTCACAGGATGCCATCCGCGAACTGAATACCATCCTGCAGTCATTTGAAAACAACCTGCCGCAGGCGGTGGTGCTTGTTTCCGATAAAAAAGACAGTTTTATTTTTGGCGCCGATATCAAAGAATTTACCGAGCTGGAAAACAAACAGCAGGCGCAGGAGTTCCTGCAGCATGGCCATGACCTGATGAACCGCATGGAAGCGCTGCCCTGCCCAACGGTCAGCATGATTCATGGTGTCTGCATGGGCGGTGGCACCGAGTTATCACTGGCCTGTAATTACATCATCGCCTCTGACGATAAAAAGACCAAAATCGCCCTGCCGGAAATAAAACTGGGCATCCATCCCGGTTATGGCGGTACGGTGCGCTCAATCGAGCGTTGCGGACCGCTGGCGGCGATGAATATCATGCTTACCGGCCGCGCCCTGAACGCCAGAGCGGCCCGTAAAATCCGCCTGATCGATGAAATGGTGCCGTTGCGCCAGCTGAAGACCGCCGCCGAGCATTACGCCCTGAATGCACCGCAACGAAAACCCCTGCCATTATTAACACGCCTGGCCAACAGCGCCGTTCTGCGCCCGCTGATTGCCCGACAAATGCGCAAGCAGGTGGGGCAGAAAGCCAGGGAGGAGCATTACCCTGCACCCTACTCGCTGATTGACCTGTGGCAACAGTACGCCTTTGACCGCGAACTGATGCTGCGCCAGGAGGCCATGACCGTTGCCGAGCTGGCAACCACGCCGACCGCCAGGAACCTGGTGCGAGTCTTCTTTTTGCAGGACACCCTGAAAAGCCAGGGTAAACAGACCGACTTCCCGGTTGAACACGTGCATGTCATTGGTGGCGGCATTATGGGCGGTGATATCGCCAGCTGGTGTGCCATCCAGGGCTATTCAGTGACCGTACAGGACCAGTCCCCGGAACGACTGGCACAAACCATTAAACGTGCACAGTATTCCTTTAAAAAGAAATTCAAGCGCGACCGGCGCGCCATCCGTGATGCCAATGACCGGCTGATGGGCGACCATCGCGGTACCGGCATTCACCGTGCGGACGTTGTGATCGAAGCCATCTTTGAAGACAAAGACGTGAAACGGGCGCTGTATGAATCCATCGAGCCGAAAATGAAAGACGGTGCCCTGCTGGCCACCAATACCTCGAGTATCAAGCTGGAGGACCTGAGTTCCTGCCTGAAGCACCCGGAACGCCTGGTCGGCCTGCATTTTTTCAACCCGGTCGCCCTGATGCCGCTGGTCGAGATCATTCACGGTAGTGAAACCTCGGAAAAAGTGGTACAGCAGGCACTGGCCTTCGGTAAGAACATCGGCAAGCTGCCGCTGGCGGTCAAGAGTTCCCCGGGTTTCCTGGTTAACCGCATCCTCATGCCCTATATCCTGGAAGCAGTCACCATGGTTGACGAAGGCATCCCGCCGGAAGTGATCGACAAGGCGGCAACCGACTACGGCATGCCCATGGGGCCGATTGAACTGGCCGATACCGTGGGACTGGATATCTGTAAGTCGGTGGCCAATATTCTATCCGAAGCACTGGATATGCCGCTGCCTTCCAACCTGGAAAATATCCCTGAAAACAAACTGGGCAAGAAAACCGGTGAGGGTTTTTATAAATATAAAAACAATAAACCGATCAAGGACAAGAAAGCCAGTTATGACAATCCGCAGGAAGTACAGGACCGGCTGGTATTGCGGTTGGTGAATGAGGCCACCGCCTGCCTGCGTGAAGGCATTGTTGATGACAAGGAACTGATTGATGCCGGGGTTATCTTCGGGACCGGTTTTGCACCTTTCAGGGGTGGTCCGCTGGAATATATCCGCAGTACCGGCGTTGACTTGTTAACGCAGAAAATGGATG
>JAJRTD010000368.1 GCA_024278435.1 Gammaproteobacteria bacterium
ACACCGCTGTCCGACATGGTTTATGATGACCAGAAATGGCGCATGGACGATGAAGAAGAGAACCCCTGGCGTGAAGGTAAGCAGGAAGAACTGATTAAACCGAGAATCAAGGCCAAGTTTTTCCCAAAATACAATTATAATTCTGTCGAAGACCCCAATCCCGGCAGCCTGTTTCAGAATGAATACGAAATCGACAAACCGGTTTCCAATATTTTCAAATACACTTTTTAATAAGCATGTTTTACATACAGTCGGCTTTAAGCCTGGTTTTACTGGCCAGCAGTTTTACGGCAACAGCAGAAACCAAGGAAAGCGTTGAGTACAAGTACTACAGTATTTCACCGCGCTCCGTATATGAAATCAAACCCGAGCTCATGCGCCGCTCGCCGATTCGTGACAGACGCGGCTCGTTCAACGGCCATACCGACTGGTATATCGACTGGTCCTATCAAACCGCCCCCGGACCAGAAGGCTGCCGGGTTTTTGATGTAAAAACCCGGGTCCATGTCATACACACCCTGCCGGCCTTAAGTGAATATGTGACAGACAAACGGACGATTGAAGTTTTCACGACATTCAGCGATGCACTGACAAAACACGAAAAAAACCACGGCAATAACGGCCTGCTTGCCGCCAGGGAAATTGACCGAGCCTTCACCACCATGCCGCCACAGCCGGACTGTCGCTACCTGGCACGAATGCTTGAGCAGGCCGGCAATGCCATCGTACAGAAATATATTCAGGCTGATAATGAATATGACCGATCCACCCTGAACGGGCAGACGGAAGGCGCTGTCATTTACTAGCCACTCGACAGGACATCTGCAAGTAACATGTCAGGCCATCCAGTTCGCAGCCACCTTGCAGCAATCCTGTTATTGATCCCTGCGACGAATACTTTTTCTGCCAGCATCAGTTTTGACTATGCAGAGGCCACCTTCGCCTCGGGCACAATAAACCGGGATGAAACACCCGGTGAAATTGAAGGCAATGGTATCGGCTTTGCCCTGTCGCTCGGTTTTAATCCACACTACGCCATAGCCCTGAGTGTACTGGCAACCACCTTTGGAACCTTTCAATACCAGCCGGTTGATACCATTAAAACATCCAGGCTGGGTCTGACTGCGCACACCGAAGTTGCACAGGCGACCGAGGTGTTCGGCAACGCATCACTGCTCAAGGCTGAAATCACTTCGACCAGTGCAGGTGTATCGGCAAGTGACAGCGACATCGGCTATAGCCTGAATGTCGGCATACGCCATTTTTTAAGCCAGTCATTTGAGCTGGAACTTGGCATCTCTCATTTTTATGCTTTTGATTATCCTGCCAATACCTTCAATAGCGAGATACGCTACTATGTACGCAAACGGCTGTCGCTGGGACTCGCCTACAAGACCGGCGATAACAAGGACGCACTATTGATAAACGCGCGCATGAGCTTCTAGGCGCAACAGCTCGCGCTGCAAGGCAAGGCAAACAACTCACTGCCATAATAAAAATGCCCGGATGACCGGGCATTTTTTATACAAAAACCAGACGGATCCGGTTGATTATTTCTTTCCCCGGCCGCGGCTGGCTGTTTTACGCTCGTGCTCTTTTAACAGCTTTTTACGAATGCGAATATTTTCCGGTGTCACTTCAACCAGTTCATCGTCATCAATAAATTCCAGGGCCTGTTCCAGGGTGAACTTGATATGCGGCGACAGGGTCAGCGCATCATCGGTGCCTGATGCACGCACGTTGGTCAGCGGCTTGGGTTTTATCGGGTTAACCACCAGATCATTATCACGCGAGTGAATACCAACGATCTGGCCCTCGTAGATTTCCTGGTTATTACCAACCAGCAGCTTGCCGCGTTCCTGCAGAGGACACAGCGAATAAGCCACCGCCTTGCCCTGCGAATTTGAAATCATCACACCATTAATGCGCTGGCCGATACTGTCTTTTACTTCCGGGCCGTAATGGTCAAACACGCTGTATAACAGGCCGGTGCCGGAAGTCATGGTCAGAAACTCGGTACGGAATCCGATCAATCCACGCGCCGGAATAATATAGTCCAGGCGGACACGGCCCTTGCCGTCCTGCACCATGTCTTTCAGTTCGGCCTTGCGCACACCGAGCGCTTCCATTACTGAACCCTGATGATCCAGTTCGATGTCCACGGTAAGCTCTTCATAAGGCTCCTGTTTTACGCCATCTACTTCGTGAATAATAACTTCCGGGCGGCCAACGGCCAGCTCGAAATTTTCACGGCGCATGGTTTCAATCAGTACCGAAAGATGTAATTCACCACGACCGGATACCTTGTACTTGTCACCCTCAACCTGCTCAACACGTAGCGCCACATTATGTTTCAGTTCCTGCTGCAGACGGTCCCAGATATTACGGCTGGTTACAAACTTGCCTTCCTTGCCGGAAAACGGTGAACTGTTGGGCTGAAACATCATGCTGATGGTCGGCTCGTCCACGGTCATTGGCGGCAGTGCTTCAACATGGTTCGGATCACAGACGGTATCGGAAATGGACAACGGATCGATACCGGTAATGGCAACAATATCACCGGCCTGGGCTTCATCGGTTTCAATGCGTTCCAGGCCATGGAAACCCAGCACCTGCAAGATCTTTCCACTGCGCTGCTTGCCGTCATCATCGACAATTTTTACCGGCATATTCGGTTTGGCAACACCACGACGGATACGGCCGATACCGATAATACCAACGTAGGAGTTGTAATCCAGGGTTGAAATCTGCAGCTGAAACGGGCCGTTCACGTCCACTTCCGGTGCATGAACGTGTTCCACAATGGCTTCAAACAGCGGGGTCATGTCGCCTTCAGTAATATCTGAATCAATACCGGCATATCCGTTGATCGCCGAGGCATAAACCACCGGGAAGTCCAGCTGTTCATCGGTAGCACCCAGCTTGTCGAAAAGGTCGAAGGTTAAATCCAGCGCGTTGTCCGGGTTGGCGCCTTCACGGTCAATCTTGTTGATAACTACGATGGGTTTAAAACCCATGGCAAATGCTTTCTGGGTAACAAAACGGGTCTGTGGCATGGGGCCGTCAACGGCATCAACCAGCAGCAGAACCGAGTCCACCATCGACAGCACACGTTCAACCTCACCGCCGAAGTCGGCATGTCCCGGTGTATCCACGATATTGATGTGATAACCATTCCAGTTGATGGCGGTATTCTTGGAGGTAATGGTAATGCCGCGCTCTTTCTCCTGGTCACTGGAATCCATAACACGTTCGGTTGGCGCCTTGCGCTCATCCAGTGTGCCTGACTGCTGCAATAACTGGTCAACCAGCGTGGTCTTGCCATGGTCTACATGGGCAATAATAGCGATGTTACGGATTTTGGCGCTCACAATACTTACTCTTTAAATAGAAAAAAGGGACGCATTATAGGCGCTTTCGAGAAAATAAACTGCACTAATTTCGGGTTATGCGACTAAAAAAACTAATTTTTACCACAGAGGCACAGAGAGCACAGAGTTTTTTTATTGTTACTGCGCCGTAGGCGCAGTAACAAAATAAATCGTTTTTCTCTGTGCCCTCTGTGCCTCTATGGTAAAAAAATTCTTTTAAATCATAAACCTATCCAGTGACTCACTGCTTTCCTGGCTTCCTTGTTGGCGGGACGGGCGATCAGCCCGGTGCGGCTGATTGAGATACGGTATTTGGCGCCGTTGGTCATCGGCAGGTAAACCGCGCTGCCATAGGCGGCATCCACCCAGTGTACCCAGTCCTGGTATTTATGGGCGAACTGCCATAAATCGAACTTCTCGTTTTCCAGCATGGCCGGCTTTTTCACCAGTGAAACCACGCTGCGCGAGCGCTGCTGCTCCTCGGTTATATCGGTATAGCGACCGGAAATCCGGTGCAGGCGGTAATTGGCATCCAGCCCGAACAGCGTGGCCAGCCCCTGCCAGGTCAGTACCTGCGCATCAAGCTGCCATTCATCGCCCTTCAGCTTGACGCTTTGCTGAAAATCAGAATCCAGCGAGTTGATTTTTGCCCGGTAGTCCTGCTCGGCGATCTGCTCAAAACTGATTTCAGCGATGGCCTGCTCATAAGTAAGGCGCTGATAGGTATAGAGATTGGATGCCAGCAGAAAAGAAGCGGCCGCCAGCGACAGCAAAAGCAAAGCAGAGAATTCGAGGCCAACGCCGTGGAGAATACGGCGCTGAATTAATCGTTTAAAACCGGTAAATACAAACGCCAGACCAGCAACAGCAAACAGTACGCTTATTAAGGTAAGGTGCGTCATTCAAACCCTGCTTAATTCTTGATGCGGTCCCTTGCTGCCTGTGCTTTTTCGGGAAAACCGGCTTCGTCACAAAGACGCGCCATTTCTTCCAGGGCACGGACGTTATCCTTATCCACTTCCAGCGCCTGTTCACAAAAATGACAGGCTTTCTCGAAATCGCCCTGCTTTTGCGCCACGCGGGCCAGGCCCAGCACAGCAAAAAGGTCATGGCTGACTTTCAGGCTGGCCATATAATGCTCAATGGCGTCATCCAGGCGACCCAGTGATACCAGCGCATCGCCGACACGGGTCCACAGTGCCTGGTTTTCCGGTTCCTGGTCCAGGATTTTGCCCCACCAGAACACGGCTTTTTCCATATCCAGCTTGCCGCGGAAGCAGTCGCCCATGCCGAACAGGGCAAAGTTGTTCTTCGGATCGAGCTCCAGTGCCATTTCATAATAATCCATGGCACGGTCAAATTCTTTACGACGGCGGTAGATATTGCCGATCATGGTCATCAGCACAACATTGTGCGAGGTATTTTTTGACAGCAGCTTTTCAAAACAGGCCAGCGCTTTTTCATCATCATGCTGCGAGTAATACACATTACCCAGGCCCAGCAGGGCAAACGGATCGTAAGGCTTGATTTCCAGTGACTGCTGGTAAAAATCAATGGCGTTTTCGGTGTCGTTGAGCTTGTGATAAGCATCGGCAATACGCACCATTACATGGCTGTCTTTCTCATTGATTTCCAGGTAACGCAGCCAGAACGGGATCGCCTGCAAAGGCTGCTTCATACCGCGGCGGGCATCACCGGCACCACGCAGGGCAAAAATGTTGGTCGGATCTGTCTTTAATACCGCGTCATACTGCGCGCCGGACTCTTCAAAACGGTTCAGCTTGCGGTAGACATCACCCAGGCCTGAAAGCACATAGGGATTTTCCGGGTCCATTTCCCTGGCTTCCAGGTAAACTTTTTCAGCCGATTCAAGCTGGCCGGCACGGAACAGTCGGCTGCCCTTTTTGGATAACTCGATAACTGCTTTTTTTGATATTTCAGGCATGTTTATTTGGTCTTATTTTTAACTTGTTTTTAATGAGTGAATCTTACAATGATAATTCTTCAGTTTATAGCGTATTGTAAATGTTATGCAGCAGGAAGTGGTGAATTATCGTAAATTGCCCGATTTCATTCAAGATCCGGCATTTCAGCATGCCGGGGCAAGCGCCTGCCTGTCCGGATAGCGGCACTACCGGCCAAAACAAACTCGTACAATCCATCGTGCTGTCGTAAAATGGCCCATAATGAGCAGTGACAACAATAATCAGAATACAAAACGCGCCTACCTGATCGACAGCAGCATCTATATCTTCCGCGGCTGGCACGTTTACTCCGAAGATATTGTTGACCGTGACGGCAACCCCTGCAATGCCATTTACGGATTCACCGAGTTTCTGCGCGAGATACTGGAACTGGAGCAGCCGGAATATATTGCCTGCGCCTTTGACGCCAAACAGACCAATTCCTATCGCCGGGAAATATTCCCCGAGTACAAGGCCAACCGCCCGACACAGCCCGCCGAACTGAAAAATCAGTTTAAACACTGCCGTGATTTCTGCCGCGCCGCCGGCATTGCCGATTTTTCCAGCAACCGTTTTGAAGGCGATGACATTATCGGCACCCTGGCAACGCAGTTACGTGCAGACGGTTTTAAAATCACCATCCTCAGCGCCGACAAGGATCTTGCCCAGCTGCTTAGACCCGGTGACATCTGGTGGGATTACGCGCGCAATAAAATCCTGCACTATAAAGACGTGGAGAAAAACTTCGGCGTTAAACCCGAGCTGATTGCCGACCTGCTGGCCCTGGCTGGCGACAAGGTGGACAACATTCCAGGCATCCCCGGGGTCGGTTATAAAATGGCTTCCAACCTGTTAAAAAAATATCCCGGCGTTGAACACATCATGGAAAACATCGACCACATTTCCGAAATGAAATTCCGCGGCTCCAAACGCATACAGCTGCTGATCGAACAGCATCAGCACATCCTGCCGATGACCAAACAGTTAACTACGATTGTTACCGACGCCGAATTCAAGGGGCCGAAAACCGACCTGCGCTGGAACGGTATAAACGAAGACGCCATGATCAACCTGTTCAACCATTTCAACGCGGCCCGGGCACGTCGTCAGCGCTGGTATGATCTGCAACCGGTGTGAAACACGTTGTTCGCTGTTCGTTATTCGTTGTTCGTAAAAATGAAAAGCATACGCTCATCTGTATTAAACCCCGGGCTTTTACGATCGACGAATAACGACCCACGAACAACGCCGCTTTTATGATCATCCTGTTTAACAAACCCTTTGACGTCCTCTGCCAGTTCACCGATGAACACGGCCGCAAGACCCTGGCGGATTATATAAAACAGAAAAACGTCTATGCCGCCGGCCGTCTCGACCGTGACAGCGAGGGTCTGCTGGTGCTGACCGACGACGGCAGGCTGCAGCACAAGATCACCGACCCGAAAAACAAAATGGAGAAGACCTACCGGGTGCAGGTTGAAGGCGAGATAACGGATACCGCTATTAGCCAGTTAAAAAAAGGCGTCGTCCTCAAAGACGGCTTAACGCTGCCGGCAAAGGCAAGAAAGATAACCGAACCGGAAGATCTGTGGCCCCGTGTGCCACCGATCCGGCAACGTAAAAATATTCCAACCTCATGGCTGGAACTCACAATCACAGAGGGGCGCAACCGGCAGGTCAGGCGAATGACGGCGGCCGTTGGCTTTCCAACTTTACGGCTTATTCGCTACCGGATTGGTGAGTGGACAATTAATAATATTGATAACGGCAGTTACTCCCTTATAGAAAAACGAGCAACCTGAAATATTCAGCCCACAAAAAGTCGCAGTGAGCCACCATGCAAACAAGTGTCCGTTTTAAACAGACAGACGGTTCACTAGGGATGCTCTGAACAAGTGTCATTCAGAGCGCAGCGAAGAATCTTATGTTCCGTAAATATCTGATTGCACAGTGGCATAAGATCCTTCGACTTCGCTCAGGATGACAAATAAGGGCTTATTCAGAGGTTCCCTAGCTTTTTTCTGGCTAACGGTTAACAGCGCATCCCTGACCCTGCTTTCTGCTGACCAGCCACCAGGACAGTCCACCGTAAACGACAACCTGCGCCCACAGCTGTAACCACAATGGTCGGATCTGATGGAAATCCGCCCCCATCTGATTGAGCTTCAGAAATGCCTGGATGCCCGGAATCGCCGGAACAAGCTGAGACAGATCATACAGCGGTGCAGGCAACATAGTGACCGGCCAGACAAAACCGGCACTGAACACCAGTGGCAGCGAACTTAATAAAACCAGCACGGTCGCCAGCTCCCGGCGCGGTAAAAGCTGACTGATAAAAATGCCGAAAAATATGGTAGCGAGAATGAAAACCAGTGCCAGTTGAATCAGTTCCAGTGGCTGCGCCAGCCTGGAAATATTATAAAAGTTATAACAAAAGCCGAAATAGTAAAAAGCCAGAAACAGGTAGATAATTAAAAAGACAAGGGTTCTGCCCAGTATCAGTTGTGCAGCGGGCACCTGTTGCCAATAGCCCCTTTCACCAGCAGCGGTTTTTTCATTTTGCGTACCGCCTACCAGGCCGATGCCGATCAGCAGTGTCTGGTGCAAAATCAACACAAACACTGCAGGCACCACGTAACTTACATAGCCAGTAGTCGGGTTAAATACCGGCCGCACGTCCAGTCGCATCGCTGTGTACTGCTGTTTCGCCTGCGCCAGCGCCTGACCGCCGATCAACAACCGCACCACTTTCACTTCTGCTGCCAGCGTCTGGCCTGCTGTCATCAGCCCTTTCACCACCTTGCTGTAAACCAGAAAATAGGACGCATCACCGGCATAGGACAGGGTGGGCTTGCGCCCCTGTAACAGGTCACGATAAAAGTTCTCGGGTATCACCATCATGCCGGCCAGCCCCTGTTCAACAATAGCCTGCTGTGCTTCATGCAAACTACCGGCATATCGGCTGACCTCGACCTCCGGTGTCGCATTAACCATGCGGATCAGTTTCCGGCTGAGCCTGCTGTTATCCTGGTCAAGCACCACCACTTTTTGATCACGCGGCAGTTGCTGCGCATAAGGTAGCGGATACAGAAAGGAATAAAAAATAACGCCGCCGAATACCGTGAGCAACAGGGCACGGTCGCTAAAGATGGTTTTTAATTCAAGCCGGAACAGCTGCGACCAGCTC
>JAJRTD010000369.1 GCA_024278435.1 Gammaproteobacteria bacterium
AGGTTAATGCCCGAATTTTATTCAAGTATAAGGAGTTATAGTGCATCGAGATACCGGGTTGCTCACCGAGCATGAGTACGATTTAGTCATAATAGGCGGCGGAATTTTCGCTGCCTGCGCTGCCTGGGATGCCGCATTACGCGGGCTCTCCGTTGCCCTGATAGAAAAGCAGGACTTTTGTTCGGGCACCTCTGCCAATTCCTTCAAGTTTATTCACGGCGGCATCCGCTATCTGCAGCATGCTGACATTATTCGTCTGAAATCTTCCTGCCGGGAA
The DNA here is from genome assembly GCA_024278435.1 of Gammaproteobacteria bacterium. GTDB lineage: Bacteria > Pseudomonadota > Gammaproteobacteria > SZUA-229 > SZUA-229. The sequence goes on from JAJRTD010000369.1 coordinate 278, forward strand.
CGCAGTGCCATGCTGCGCATTGCGCCGCACCTGGTGCAGCCAATGCCGGTATTAATACCGACCTATGGCCACGGCACGTCCGGAAAAATCTTCCTCGGCATCGGTATGTTTCTATACGATCTGCTGACCCTGGGCCGTAACCGGGGCATCCGTGATCGCAAGCGGCAAATACACTGGACCCGTTTTTTTAACAAAAAGCAGGTGCTGGAGGAATACCCGGATCTGAACCAGGATGGCCTGACGGGAGCGGCCATGTTCAGCGATGCACAAATGTATAACCCGACGCGACTGGTGCTGGCCTTTATTAAATCGGCTGTTGCGAAAGGTGCCCATGTTGCCAATTATGTCGAAGCGAAAGGTTTATTGCGTGATGGCAGCCGGGTAACAGGGGTGCAGGCCGTCGATAATATTTCGGGCCAGAGTATGGAAATCAGGGCCAAAGCAGTGCTCAATGCCGCGGGCCCCTGGAGTGACTGGTTGCTGGAAACAGCGTTGCCGGAAGTACCGCCGCAAAAGAATGTGTATTCGCGTGATGCCTGCTTTGTTATAAAGCGCCGCTTCAGCAGTCCGCGTGCGATTGCGGTACAGGGCAAAACCAGTGACCCGGATGCCCTGATCAGCCGTCCGGCACGCCATTTGTTCCTGGTGCCATGGCGTGACTACACACTGGTCGGTGTCTGGCATGTTGTGTGGAAGCAGCACCCGGAGACGGTTACGGTAAAAGAAGAAGAGGTGCAGGACTTCATCGATGAAATTAACTGGGCATACCCTTCGTTAAATCTTGAAACGAAAGATGTCTGCATGTGGAATGCCGGCCTGGTTCCATTTGGCGAGAATGAAGAAGGCGCCGACAATCTCAGTTATGGCAAGCGTTCACTTTTCATCGACCACAAGGAATCCGATGGCCTGGATAACCTGGTGACGCTGGTGGGTATACGGTATACCACGGCCCGGGGTGACAGTGGAAAGGCGATCGACCTGATTTGCAGGAAACTGGGCAAGGCGGGCAACCGCTCAGCAACCGAATCGACTCCCCTGGCCGGGGGCGATATAGAAGATTTTGACGCACTGGTCCAGCAGTTACACCGGCAGCAGACACTGGGACTGGCTGAAGATTGTCTGCGTGCACTGGCCCATAATTATGGCACCGAGGCGAAAGAAGTTCTTGTCCTGGCCGAGCAGGATAAAACACTGGCCGCAACGCTGGGTGATACCCGGGTGCTAAAAGCCGAGATAGTCCACGCCGTACAAAAAGAAATGGCCCGCGAACTGGCAGATGTTGTGTTCCGCCGTACCGATCTGGCGACCGGCAGCAACCCCGGGGACCCGGTGTTAAACGAATGTGCAGACCTTATGTCTTCATTGCTGGACTGGAGTGAAGAGGAAAAGCATGCACAGCTTGACCGGGTGAAACAACGTTTCCCGGCCTGGCAATAATTAAGGAGAAATTTAATGAAGGTTTTAATTACCGGCGGTACCGGGTTTATCGGTTCCCGCCTTGCCGGTCGCTGCAAGCAGCGTGGCGATGAGGTTGTTATTCTTGCCCAGGTAAATACCCAGGCTGAAAAAGAAAATACCGGGGCGCTGGAGCAGCAGGGTTTCACCATGGTGATTGGCGGCGTTGGTGACAAGGAAAAAGTGCAGCAGGCCGTTGCCGGTTGTGATGTGGTTTTTCATCTTGCCGCTGCACAGCACGAAGCAAATGTGCCCGACCAGCATTTCTGGGATGTTAATGTTGAGGGTACACGCAACCTGCTGGATGCCAGCATGGAAGCAAATGTAAAGCGTTTTGTGCACGGCAGTACCATCGGCGTATATGGCGTTGAAATGCAGGGTGAATTGAGTGAAGAGTCAGCGCTTAAACCAGACAATATTTACGGCGTGACAAAAAAGGCGGGTGAGGAACTGGTGCTGTCATACCGCGACAAATTGCCGGTGACTGCAATACGCATTTCTGAAACCTATGGCCCGGGTGATCGCCGCCTGCTTAAATTGTTCAAAGGCATAAAAAACCGCAAGTTCTTTGTCATCGGCGATGGCGAGAACAAGCACCAGTTGATTTATGTTGATGACCTGATCGACGGCATGTTTCTGGCCACTGAAAAGGACGCGGCGCTGGGTGAGGTTTTTGTTCTTGCCGGAGATGAAATACTGACCACCAATGACATGGTGGAAATAATTGCCGACATTACCGGTGTTGAAAAACTGAAGTTCAAGGCGCCAATGTGGCCGTTCTATATACTGGCGATAATGATGGAATATACCCTGCGCCCGTTAGGCATCCAGCCGCCGTTGCATCGTCGGCGACTGGATTTTTTCAAAAAGACATTATATTTTTCACCGCACAAGTCGGCAAAACTGCTTGGTTTTAAAGCGGCTACCGACTTTAAGAAAGGTGCGGCGGAAACAGCGGACTGGTACCGGCAGCAGGGAATGCTGTAATCAGGGCTTGGTGCAGACGGCCGCTATCTTCTTGGTGAATATCTTATTGGTTTTGCCGTACATAATAAAACTGATGCGGAAGAACAGGGTGTACAGGGCGGACATCGCCATTAGCACGTAGTTGGCAGGATTTTTCCAGAACACGTACAGGTGCAAGGGGATGACTTTAATCTCTTTAAACCCGGTGTAGTCCAGGATCTGCTTCATGGTGTATTCAGTGAAGGTATTATAGTGATCAAAATTCTGTGCCAGTGCTTCCGAGCCGGTAATCGGATTGGCGCCGTTAAGTGCATGTGAGATCAGGCGGCCGCCGCTGTTTATTTTGCTGTTTGCCAGTTTCAGGAAATCGATGATCTCATCTTTGGTTAAATGGTTCAGCTCCTGTTCACAGAAAATAAGGTCATAACTTTCGTCGCAGTTTTCCAGGTATTCAAAAGCACTTTCCTGTGAGCAGTTCAGGCCACGTTTTCTGGCGAGCTCGATTTTATCGGCAAATGAATCAATGCCCAGCACATTGTTATAGCCATGGCGGTTTAGCATATCAACAAAATATCCGGGACCGCAGCTGATGACCAGTATATTGCTGTTTTTGTCGGCGGGGACATGGGGCAGGTAGTTATGTTTGTAAAACTTGAATAAACTGGTGTAGCCTTTCTCGATATTGCCCGGGCCTTCCCAGAAAGAATCAAAGGGTTCCATTTTTGCCGTTAATTCACGTGTGCTCATTGTTTTCTCCAAAATCAGGCGGTATCGGTTTATTGGCGGTCGAGCATCTTAACTCAACTGCGCCATATATTGTACTAACGGGTACGTTCCCGTTAATGGTTGTAATAGCTGAATATAGTTGATAAGAAAAAATATTCTGTGCATATTACTGCCCAGGGTAATCAGTAGCAGGTAAAATTAGTCTACAATCGGACTTGAATACAGATATATCCTTACAGGGAATTATGCGAATACTTTATTGTAATTATGAATATCCGCCACTGGGTGGCGGTGGCGGCGTGATCAACAAGCAGATTGCCGAGGAACTGGCAAAACGCCATACCGTTGATGTGCTGACTTCGCAGGGAATGGATTTACCGTCAAAAACCGTTGAAAATGGCGTGACCATTTACCGTGTACCGGTTTTTTTCCGCAGCCGCCAGGCCTCGGCAAATATGCCGTCCATGCTGGCCTACCTGCCCAGTGGTTACTGGAAGGGAAGGCAGCTGATCAGGCAGTTTTCCTACGATGTCATTAATACCCATTTTGTTGTTCCAACCGGACCGGTTGGCGACTGGCTGTCGGCCAGGGCCTCGGTGCCGAATGTGTTATCGGTGCATGGTGGTGATTTATATGACCCCAGTAAATGGAGCTCTCCGCATCGCCATTCTCTATTGCGTTCCAGTGTCAGGCGACTGCTGAAAAAAGCCGATGCGGTTGTCGGCCAGTCGAGCAACACCATTGCTAATGTGCATACTTACTATGGTTCTGAAATCGAATGCGAGTGCATCCCGCTGGGCGTGGTCAGGCAGGAGCACCAGGATGTCGCGCCGCGCAGCCGTTACGGCTTGTCCGATGATGACCGGGTTCTGGTAACCGTGGGCCGGCTGGTCTCCAGAAAAGGCCTGGACCAGTTAGTTGATATTGTAAAACAGTTGGACAATGACAGGGTGCGGCTGTTTATTATCGGTTCCGGTCCACAGGAGGAGCCGTTAAAAGAAATTGCCCAGAAGCTGGGTGTAAGCGGCCAGATACACTTTCTGGGGCAGGTAGATGACCGGGAAAAACTGGAAGTGCTGCGTATGGCAGACGTCTACGCATCAACCAGCCAGCACGAGGGTTTTGGCATTGTTTACCTGGAGGCCATGGCTGCCGGCCTGCCGGTCATCTGTTACGACTATGGTGGGCAGACTGATTTTCTTGAGTCAGATGTCAATGGTTACGTGGTGAAATTAAATGACCGGGTCGAGTTTAAGAATGCCTGTCAGCGGCTGCTGGACGACTCCGGACTGCGTGAGCGTATGGGTAAGCATAACCTGGTGGCAGTTGAAAAATACTATATTGATCATTGTGCTGATCAATATGAAAAGCTGTACGAAAAGGTCATCGAACAACACAAAAACCAGCTCTAATTAACCCTTGCAGGTATGTGTCTGGTTATTCCATGCCTGAAATCACTGAATGAGGAAAACAGCCATTGTGCGGTATAGCAGGCATAATTAGTAAAACACAGCCCTATGGCGAGCATGCAATGCAGCGCATGCTGGAAGCATTGAAGTTCCGCGGGCCTGATGATGAAGGTAGCTATTCAACCAGCGGCGCTGTCCTCGGGCAGCGCCGGCTGTCGATTATTGACCTGGAAGGCGGGCACCAGCCGATCCCTAACGAAGACAAAACACTGTGGCTGGTGTGCAATGGTGAAATCTATAATTACCGGAAGCTGCGCGAAGACCTGATAAAACGCGGCCACCGGTTTTCAACACACAGTGACTCCGAGGTGATTCTTCATCTTTATGAAGAGAAAGGTGAAGACTGTGTGGATGATTTACGCGGCATGTTTTCATTTGCGATATGGGACGAGGAGAAAAAACAGCTGTTTGCCGCCAGGGACCGACTGGGGCAGAAGCCGCTTTACTATATTACGATTGAAGACCAGTTTTTTTTCGCCTCGGAAATCAAGGCGCTGCTGGCGCTGGATAAATCCTTTGCCGAAATGGATGTGGAAGCGCTGGACCAGTACCTGACGCTGAGAATCATTGCGCCACCGCGCAGCATGTTCCGCCAGATTAAAAAACTGCCGCCCGCGCACAGGCTGCTGTTCTCTGCGGACGCTGGGCTGCAGATTTCGCAATACTGGGACCTGAATTTTGAGCCCAAGTTAACCGGCTCCGATGATGAACTGGTTGATCAGCTGGAAGCCGAGCTGATTGATGCGCTGAAGCTGCACATGGTCAGTGATGTGCCGGTAGGCGCCTTCCTTAGTGGCGGCATGGACTCAACACTGGTGGTTTCCATGCTGATGAAACATGTCAGCAATGAGGCGATTGACACCTTTACCATGGGCCTGCCCTACGGTGATTATAACGAGGCGCCGTTTGCCCGCCAGGTTGCTGAACAGTACGCCACCCGGCACCATGAACAGATACTGACACCGTCATTAACCGGCAGCCTGCCCGACCTGGTCGAGCACCTGGATGAACCTTCCGATCCGTTATCGGTATGTACCTATCTTATTGCCAAAGAAGCCCGCAAGCATGTCAAAGTGGTGCTGGGCGGTGATGGCGGTGATGAATTGTTTGGTGGTTATGACCGTTACTACGGTTATAAATATGCCGGCTATTATGCCCTGATACCGGGTGTTATCCGGCGCTATGGCATTGGCGCGGTATTAAACCTGATGCCTGATGGTGGCTGGTACAAGAGCAAGGCGCACCAGATCAAGTGGCTGCACTCACTCTCTTTTATGAAGGGTAGCCGGCGTTATTCGCGCAGTTTAAGTTATTTTTATTTTGGCAAGGACTGGCGCAGCAGGTTATATGGCGCCACTATGCAAAAAGCGGTAAGTGAGTTCGAACCGGAAGAGGCAATCTGGCAGCCCTTCGATACCGCAAAAGCCTCTGACCCGGTGGATAAAATGCTCAATGCCGACAGTTTTGTCCGTCTGCCGGACCATCCGGTAATGATATCCGATCGCATGACCATGGCGAACTCCCTGGAAGTCCGCAGTCCGCTGATGGATCACAAGGTGGCGGAATTTGCTGCCCGGTTACCGGTGCGCATGAAGGTGCGTGGCAGGTCGCTGCGATATATTCAGAAAAAGCTGCTGGAACGCTATCTGCCGCAAACGGTGTTGCAGCGTCCGAAACAGGGTTTCTCTTCCGCGCTGCCCTATATGCTGGCCGACGAATACAGGACGTTGTTCAAGGCTTTTCTGCAGCAGTCGCAACTGGCGCAGGACGACTATTTTCAGCAGCCGGCCAT
>JAJRTD010000370.1 GCA_024278435.1 Gammaproteobacteria bacterium
GGATGAAGTTGAAAACATCGAAGTCGCCGCAGATGATTTTGAAGTTGAGAGCATTGACGTTAGTGAAGAGTCTGAGCAGCTTGTAGAGATAGATGCTTCGCCGGTTGATGAAGTTACAGAAATAGAAGATGCTGCTGATCTGGATATAAGTGAGCTGGAGCCTGAGACTGCAGCTGCTACAGACAGTGAAATCTCTGAAGCCGATGAAATAGAGCTGGTTGATTTATCAATCGACAGCGATGCTGGTAACGAGATAATAACACTGGATAGTGAATCACTTGATGACGATGAATTTGCTATTGAAGGGCTGGAAGATGAAGCAGATGACGACAAGGTAGATGAAGAGGATCTTGTTGATTTATCAGCTGACAGTGAGGATGATGTCGGTTTTGAAATAGAAATCGATGAAGGTGAGACATTAGCGGGCGAGTCTGAAGAAGCGCTTGATATCGATCCTATGTTGCGCCAGATCTATTTCGATGAAAGTATCAGTCATGTAGAAAACATTAAGCAGTTGCTTGATCAGGCCGAAGAAGATAATGAGAGCCTGAAAGCAGACAAGTCACTAATGCGTGCATTCCACACCCTGTATGGCAGTGCGCGTACTGCAGAAGTTGAAGCCATTGCTGATTTGAGTGGTGCTGCCGAAAAGTATGTAAAAGCCCGCCAGGACAGTAATGAGGAAGCGGTTCCCGCAGATGTTGCCCGGGTTATCCGTGAAGTTTCGCTGGCCATAGGTGACATGCTGGTTCAGGTATCGGAAGGCCGGATGCCGGCAGCCAACAAGGAGTTGCAGGATAAGATAAACAAAATTGTCCAGCAGGAAATCCAGGCCCAGCTGCAGCGTTCATGGAGCGATAATTCGTCTGCGATTGAAACCATTGCGATCGATGACACTGTTGAAGTGGAAGCAGAAGATACTGATGATTTTTCAGTCGAGCTCGATGAGCTGTCTGCAGAAACAGAAGAACAGGCGTTAACTGCCTCAGAGGATGCTGAACCGGCAGTGGAAGAAGAAACAGAAGCTGCGGAAACGATTGCTGCTGAAACATATTATCAGAAAGCTGTCGCAGAAGAGCAGGTGCAGATGTCATACGGTGACATCGATGATGAGCTGATCGATATCTTCCTTGAGGAAGCCGAAGAGTTACTGGAAAGCTGTGAGGACACCTTAAATCAGATCAGAAGTACGCCAAACTCGACGGAACACATTCACCAGTTACAGCGTAACATGCACACACTGAAAGGTGGTGCCCGTATGGCTGACCTGGTCCCGGTTGGTGACCTGACCCATAATCTTGAATCACTGGTTGTTATGGTGAATGAGCAAAAGGTCACAACAGACAAGTATCTGTTCGATCTGTTGCAGGAATCACTGGACTCCTTAACCGTAATGCTCGGCAATGTCCGTAAACGCCAGCCATTGAGCACGGCCAATGATCTTAATAACCGCATCGAAAAACTGATGCGCGGCGAGATTGAAGAGAAACGTGCCGTTGAACGTTTTGATGTTGATTTAAGTGCACTTGAGCCCGGTGATGATGAGGAAGAGCTGGAAGATATTGACATATCTGAACTGTTGCCCAAACGTGAGGAAAGCGGCGATGTCGTTGTTGATACGACTGAAGAAACAGTGTCTGCCGAAGCACAGGAAACTGTCCCGTTGGAAACCGGGGGAGAACAGCAGGAAAATAAAGAGGACAAGACCGATCGTCCGCACTGGGGTGAACGTGCCAGTGATGTTAACTTCAAGGAATCACAGGAACAGGTGCGTGTACGTTCTGACCTGTTGAATAACCTGGTGAACTATGCAGGTGAGGTCAATATTTATCATGCTCGCCTGGGTAAACAGATATCTGACTTCAGTTTCAACCTTTCCGAGTTAACCCAGACCGTTGTGCGTTTGAAGGAGCAGTTAAGGAAGCTGGAGATTGAAACCGAAATCCAGATTCGCTCCGGTTACGAAAAAGAAGCTGATAATTTTGACGATAATTTTGACCCGCTGGAAATGGACCAGTATTCCACCCTGCAGCAGTTAACACGAAGCTTGAGTGAAACTGCTGGTGACGTTGAAAGTATTAATGAAATTCTGACCGATATTACCCGGGATTCAGAAACCCTGCTGCTGCAGGAATCACGGGTCAGTACCGACCTGCAGGAAGGACTGATGCGTACCCGCATGGTTCGCTTCGGTGGCCTGTCATCACGCCTGCGCCGCATTGCGCGCCAGGTTGCCAGGGAGCTGGGAAAGGAGGTCGAAGTAGAAATTATCGGTGAAAGCAGTGAAGTGGATCGTACGGTACTTGATCGTATTATTGCGCCACTGGAACATTTATTACGAAATGCAGTCGCCCATGGTATTGAAAAACCGGAAGACCGTAAAGCCGCAGGCAAGAACGAAACCGGAACAATCCGTATAGAGGTTGATCGCCAGGGTGCGGATGTTGTCATTAATGTAAAAGACGATGGCGCCGGTATGAATGTTGAAAAAATTCGCCAGAAAGCCATCAGGCAGGGTTATATAGCTGAAGATTCAAACCTGTCTGACCATGATGTACTGCAATGTATCCTGTTGTCCGGTTTCAGTACCGCAGACGAGGTTACACAGGTATCCGGTCGCGGTGTCGGTATGGATGTTGTTGACAGTGAGATCAAGCAGCTCGGCGGTGCGCTTGATATTCATACCGAGGAAGGCAAGGGTACACTGTTTAATATTCGCCTGCCGCTGACACTGGCGATCAACCAGGCGCTGCTGGTCAGCACCATGGATGATGTTTACGCCGTTCCGCTTGCAAGTATTGAAGGCGTGGTTCGAATTACCGGCCTTGAGTTACAGCGCTTTTATGACAGTGGCAACAGCCACTATGATTTTAACGGCGTTGAATATGAATTAATGCATCTGGGCAGTCTGCTTACGGGTAACAAGCCTGACTATTCAAAACAGCTGCGCTTGTTCCCACTGCTTCTGGTTCATGTGGGTGACAAGCATTTTGCACTGCATGTTGATGACCTGATCGGTCGTCGGGAAATTGTGGTTAAACCGGTTGGCCTGCAAATCGGTGCTGTACGCGGTATTGCCGGTGCGACCATTCTGGCTGACGGCCGCGTGGTACTCATCCTGGAAATGTCCGCACTTGTTATGGGCGAGAGCCTGTTCAAGCCGCATGTAGCCATCGAGGAAGAAGAAGTTGAAGCGGTTGATACTGAAGGCAAGAAAACGATCATGGTTATCGATGACTCCATCACCATCAGAAAAGTTACAGAGCGCATGCTGCTGCGTTATGGCATTGAGGTTATTCTTGCAAAAGACGGTGTCGATGCAACCAATTTGTTGCAGGATCGCGTACCTGACCTGATGCTGCTTGATATCGAGATGCCGCGTATGGATGGATTCGAGGTTGCAACTTATGTACGCAATGATGATCGGCTGAAAGAAATCCCGATCATCATGATTACATCAAGAACCGGTAGCAAGCATAAAGACAAGGCGATGGAAATTGGTGTTAATCGTTACCTGGGTAAACCATTCCAGGAAGAAGAATTGCTGACTAATATTAATGAGATTTTGCATACCGCGTACTAAGGCGGAACACGAGAGAAATAATGGCCGAAGATAAACAGTTACTGAAATGCGTTATTCTTACCCTGCGTAAGGACAATGTTATTTTACCAAACGCCCTGGTGGCTGAAATTGTTTCTGTTAAAGATATTGAAGGCAGTGATAACACACCGGAATGGTATCTTGGCAAGATGCAATGGCGCGGGTCGGAAGTGCCACTATTATCTTTTGAAGCAGCCGGTGGTGAAAAGATCTCGAAAGTAAATCTTAATACGCAGGCGGTTGTGCTGTACGGTGTCGGTAAAGACGGTATTGCCGCAGAAAGCCCGTATATTGCGCTGGTTATGTCCGGGGTTCCGCATGTGAGTCACTTCAGCCGTGAGCAGATCAAAAGTGATGACGAGGAAGCGGAAACTGAAGCGCACCCCATGGTTGCACAAAAAGTCAGGATCAATGGCGCCAGCGTCAGTATTCTGGATGTGGATGCCATGGTTGATATGGTGTCCGGTCTGGCGGCCTGATCTGACGCATTCAAGAAAAAGCGAAAAACTGATTCACCACAGAGGACGCAGAGTTTTATTTCTTTTACTGCGCCTGCGGCGCAGTAAAACATAAAAAGTTTTTCTCTGTGCCCTCTGTGTCTCTGTGGTGTAACAGCTTTTAGGATTTGCAGCTAAAAATCACCCCATAAGGTCTGGGCAGCACTGATCACCGCCGGACCAGCCGTTTCGGTGCGCAGTATCCGTGGACCGAAGCGGATATCGTTAAACCCCCTGTCTTTAAGAAAGTCTCTTTCCTCATCACTGAAACCTCCTTCAGGGCCGATAAGTATTTCAACCGCGGCCGGATGCTCTGCTGTGTCTTTGAGTGAGTTTGCAGCATCCGGGTCAAGCATAAACTTGCTGGCAGTACTGCTGAGCAGGGGCATGATATTGTCCAGGGAGTTTATTTCTGTTATTTCAGGAATAACACAGCGACCGGACTGCTCACAGGCGCTGATTATGACCTTGTGCCAGTGTTGCAGTTTCTTTTGCTGCTTGTCAGCATTCAGCCTTGTATTTGAACGCTGGCAGATCACTGGGATTATTTTACTGACACCGAGTTCCACCGACTTCTGAATGGTGGTTTCCATCCGGTCCTGTCGTGATAATCCCTGGATCAGGGTAATCGACAGGCTGGATTCGTTTTCGGCGGCAACACGGGACTCGATGTGAACCGCGGTTTTCTTTGTATTGTCATCCAGGGTTGTCGCCTGGTAATTAAAACCATCGCCATTGAACAGGACAAGCGGGCTGCCTGTTTTTGTGCGTAAAACACGGACCAGGTGGCTGGATGCACTTTTATCGAGGTATATAGTCTCACCGCAGGCCAGTTTTTCAGGATGATATAAACGGGTGATGCGCACGGTGAGATTATAGCTGCCTGGTGTCAGCTCAAACCCAGGTTGTTCCAGACAGCATTTGTTGCTTCTGCCTGGTTCAGGGTATAGAAATGCAATCCCGGTGCGCCCTGTTCCAGCAGGCGGTGGCACAGCTTACTGACTACATCCAGGCCGAAAGCCTGCAGGCTTTCTTTGTCATCAGCATAGGCTTCCAGCTGTTTCCGGATCCAGCGCGGGATTTCGGCGCCGCAGATATCGGAAAACCGTGTCAGGCTGGTAAAATTGGTGATCGGCATAATGCCGGGAATAACCGGAACCGTAATATTTTCACTATGGCAACGGTCCATAAAACACAGGTAGGCGTCAATATTATAAAAATACTGGGTGATGGCACCGTTGGCGCCAGCCGCTATCTTGTTTTTGAAATGTTCAAAGTCTGCCTGTGGCGATGCGGCTTCGGGATGGTATTCAGGATAGGCGGCGACTTCAATGGTGAAGTGGTCGCCACTGGTTTCACGAATAAATGCAACCAGTTCATTGGCATGTGTCAGCTCGCGGGTGGCTGCACCACTTTCCGGTATATCGCCACGCAGGGCCACCAGGTGCCTGACTCCCAGTGTTTTGTATTCATCGAGCAGGTCACGAATCTGCTGCTTGCTGGAACCGATACATGATATGTGCGGTGCCACCGTGATGTTTTTTTCAGTAAGTAACCTGACGGTATCAAGCGTACGGTCACGGGTCGCGCCGCCGGCACCAAAGGTGACCGAGTAATAAGCGGGCTGAATAACCGTGTCCAGTGCCTGTTGTGTTAACAGTAGTTTTTCCACGCCGGCTTCCGTGCGCGGCGGGAAAAATTCACAACTGAAAGTAGCGTTCATTTTATAAACTCACAAGTTTGTAGCTACAGGAATAATATTAATAACGGTAATGTTCCGGCTTGTAAGGGCCGTCAACGGGTACGTTAATATAATCAGCCTGTTCCTGGGACAAAGCGGTTAAATTGGCGCCTACTTTTTTCAGGTGCAAACGTGCAACTTTTTCGTCAAGTTTCTTGGGCAGGATGTAAACCCTGTTTTCATAGTTTGCGCTGTTTTTATAAAACTCGATTTGTGCCATCACCTGGTTGGTAAATGAAGCCGACATAACAAAACTGGGGTGTCCGGTTGCACAGCCCAGGTTTACCAGGCGGCCTTTGGCCAGAATGATAATGCGTTTGCCATCCGGGAAAATAACGTGATCAACCTGCGGTTTGATTTCTGACCATTCGTATTTTTCCAGGGAGGCAATATTGATTTCAGAATCAAAGTGGCCGATGTTGCAGACGATGGCTTCGTTCTTCATGGCAACCATGTGGTCATGATCGATAACGTTGACGTTACCCGTAGTGGTTACAAAGATGTCACCGAGTGCCGCAGCATCGTTCATTTCAACCACGCGGTAGCCTTCCATTGCCGCCTGCAGTGCACAGATCGGGTCTATTTCCGTAACCCATACGGTTGCGCCCATGCCGCGGAATGCCTGGGCACAGCCTTTACCGACATCACCGTAACCCAGTACCACACAGATCTTGCCGGCAATCATTACGTCGGTGGCACGCTTGATACTGTCAATCAGGGATTCACGGCAGCCGTACAGGTTGTCGAATTTTGACTTGGTGGCTGAATCGTTGACATTCATTGCCGGGAACAGCAACTCGCCTTTTTCCTGCATTTCGTAAAGGCGGTGTACACCGGTGGTGGTTTCCTCGGTTACGCCCTTAACGCTGGCGGCAATGTCAGACCACGTAGTCGAACCGTCAGAGATGGTGCGGCGCAATACATCAAGAATGGCCTTGTACTCTTCATTGTCGTCATCCTTGGTTGCGGGAATTGCACCGGCTTTTTCGAACTCGACGCCCTTGTGAACCAGCAGGGTGGCGTCGCCACCGTCGTCCAGGATCATGTTTGGCAGCTTGCCGTCAGGCCATATCAGGGCCTGCTCGGTGCACCACCAGTATTCTTCAATGGTTTCGCCTTTCCAGGCAAAAACAGGGATACCCTGGTCGGCAATTGCCGCCGCCGCATGATCCTGGGTGGAAAAAATATTGCAGGAGACCCAGCGCACTTCAGCGCCCAGGGCAACCAGGGTTTCAATCAGCACGGCTGTCTGGATGGTCATGTGGATGCTGCCCATAATGCGGCAGCCGGCTAAAGGCTGTTCTGCACCGTATTCTTCACGTAATGCCATCAGTCCGGGCATTTCGGTTTCAGCGATACGGATTTCCTTGTGGCCCCATTCGGCCAGTGAAATATCGGCGACTTTGTAGTCGGGTGAATTTTTGGTGTCTACGACGGCATTCATGCTCATCTCCTAATCTGTAAAAATTAAAGAAATGAGCGCCGTTGTTTCAAGGATCCCTGTTGTCATGTATATGGATCCTGCTTCTGAGCCTGACAGCCCCGGTTGTTACCGGTGGCTGTTGCAGCGCTCCTCAGAAAATATGCGGGCAATTATAGCCCAGCTTCAGCCTTTAATGCATCTGCTTTATCGGTTTTTTCCCAGCTAAATTCAGCTTCTTCCCGCCCAAAGTGGCCGTAAGCGGCTGTTTTTCTGTAAATCGGTCGTAACAGATCCAGCATATCGACGATACCGCGGGGTTTCAGGTTAAAGTGTTCGCGGATCAGTTCAATGATTTTTTCATCGGCAATCTTGCCGGTGCCGAAGGTCTGTATGGAAATAGAGGTCGGTTCAGCCACCCCGATGGCATAGGAAACCTGGATTTCACATTTGTCCGCAAGGCCGGCAGCGACCACGTTTTTTGCCACGTAACGGCCGGCATAGGCAGCTGAGCGGTCAACTTTTGAAGGATCCTTGCCGGAGAATGCGCCACCACCGTGACGGGCCATGCCACCGTAGGTGTCAACAATGATCTTGCGACCGGTCAGGCCGCAGTCGCCGACCGGGCCACCGATGACGAAGATGCCGGTCGGGTTGATATGAAACTGTGTGTCTTTGTCGATCCATTCCTTTGGTAATTCTGGCAATAGAATTTCGTCCATAACGGCTTCACGCAGATCTTGGTATTTGATCTCCGGCGAATGCTGAGTGGATAGTACGACAGCATCAATACCGACAGGCTGGTCGTTTTCATAGCGGAAAGTAATCTGGCTTTTAGCATCAGGACGCAACCAGGGCAGGGTGCCGTTTTTGCGCAGTTCGGCCTGACGTTTTACCAGGCGGTGGGCATAGGTGATGGGTGCCGGCATTAGTACATCGGTTTCATTGCTGGCATAACCGAACATCAAGCCCTGGTCACCTGCGCCCTGTTCGTGGTCGGCAGATTCATCAACGCCGGCAGCAATGTCAGCCGATTGCTTGTCGATCGAGGTGATGACGGCACAGGACGCGTAATCAAAACCCATGTCCGAGCTGTTGTAACCGATTTCTTTTACCGTATCCCGGACCACCTGCTGCATATCAACCCAGGCTTCGGTAGTGATTTCGCCGGAAATAACCACCATGCCGGTGTTGACCATGGTTTCACAGGCGACCCGTGCCTTGTGGTCCTGTTCAAAAATGGCGTCAAGAATGGCGTCGGAAATCTGGTCGGCAACCTTGTCCGGATGGCCTTCGGATACTGATTCGGAGGTAAATAAATAATTGCTCATGCTAATAACCTGTAACTATCTCTGTTGTTTTTACTTTTTTTAACCGGGCATAAAAAAACCCGTGTCAGCTGCTGCTAATACGGGTTTTCGAAAATTCAGTTGTCGAAACTCGCTTTAGCTGTATTTATATAGCGCTCGCAATCTGAGACAAATTAGCGCTGTTTGAGCTCATTATCCATTAAATCGACAGGATGTCAAATTGATGAAAAGCTGTTTTACCACAGAGACACAGAGAGCACAGAGTTTTTTTATGTTAACTGCGCCGCAGGCGCAGTTAACCATAAAGGTTTTTCTCTGTGCCCTCTGTGTCTCTGTGGTAAAAATGTTTTTTTGCTTTTTGCTTATCGCGTGGAAAGCTCAAGGTATTCCTTCATCTCGTCTTCAGACAACTGCTGGTTGCTCTCCAGCTTGTGATTTAGAAACTCGTAGCGGTCTTCAATATATAGCCGGTCGATAATGTCCCTGTAGGTTGCAACCATGTTGCCGCTATTTTCTGTTTCCGGCGTCTGTAACATGGACAGGGTATTGAGCGCTTGTTCGTGCTCACTGCCCCGGAAGCGTTCAAGCAGTGCGGCTGCGGTAATGTCCGTATTGCTTTCAATGGTTTGCTGCAGGGTGTGCAGCAGGGGCAAGCCTTTTTTAAAGGCGGATTTAAAACTTTCCGGTACTTTGTATTGTGTAGCCAGTGACGGGTTTTGCAGTAGCAGGGCAATGGCAATGCGGGTCTTGTTAATCAGGATTTTCTGACCGCGAACAGCTTTTGTGGCTTTAACGGCTGGCCGTTTTTTTTCATCCCCGGACTGGATTTTTGATTCCAGGTGTTGCTGACTTAAACCCACCAGTGACGACAGTTCCTCGATCAGCAGGTCCTTAAACAGACTGTTGTGCATTTTTTTGATCAGGGCATTGGCTTTGCTGGCGAGCATGGCCTTGCCTTCTTTGCTGCTGGTGTCTGACTGTGCTTTTAAGGTTTCAAATAAAAAGTCTGATAAGGTGGTGGCGTTTTTAATGCGTTGTTCAAATGCTTCCTTGCCTTCCTTTCTGACCATGGTGTCGGGATCTTCCTTTTCCGGCAGAAAAAGAAATTTCGCCACCATGCCGTCGCGTATCACTGACAGGGTGTTTTCCAGGGCGCGCCAGGCGGCTTTTTTACCGGCATTGTCACCGTCATAGCAGAAGATGATTTCATGGGTGGTGCGAAAGGTTTTCTGGATCTGGTCGGTGGTGGTGGCGGTACCCAGCGAAGCCACGGCGTAATTTATTCCGTGTTGCGCCAGGGCAACGACGTCCATATAGCCTTCAACCACGATAATGCGGTCGATTTTTCTTAATGCCTGGCGGGTTTCGTACAGGCCGTAAAGTTCGTAGCCTTTATGAAAAACAGTGTTTTCCGGTGAGTTCAGGTATTTTGGTTCGCCCTTGTCGAGTACGCGGCCGCCGAAACCGATGATGCGGCCGCGCTGGTCGGTGATGGGGAAAATAATACGGTCACGAAAACGATCATAGGTTTTGTTGTTGTCGTTGGTAACAATCAGGCCGGTCTTTTTCAGGGCGTTCAGGTTTTCAGTGGATTTGCCCAGCCGGCTGATTAAAAAGTCCCAGCCATCCGGTGCGTAACCGATCTTGAACTGGCGGGCAATATCACCGCTGAGGCCGCGTTGCTTGAGATA
>JAJRTD010000371.1 GCA_024278435.1 Gammaproteobacteria bacterium
GCCTTTCGCCAGGCCTCCATGCTGCACACCCATGATGTGGCTTTTGCCGAGGATGACTTTTACGAGGCCTACCGCACCCATACATCAACGTCGCCGAATTACCAGATTATCGCATCCCTTGACTTTGCCCGCAGGCAGATGAGCCTCGAGGGTTATGAGCTGGTCAGGAGTTCGCTGCAGCTGTCATGGAAGCTGCGCCGTGAAATAAGCAATTCAGACAACCTGAAGCGCTACTTCAAGGTGCTTGATGACCGCCACCTCGTTCCGGATGAGTATTGCGGTCACCTGAAACCGGACAACCAGCTGGCAATGTTTTACCCTGAACTGTACCAGTGTTACCGTGACAGGCTGTTTGTCGTTGACCCGACAAGGGTCACTGTGGATATCAGTGCTACCGGTATTGACGGCCCGAACTTCCGCCAGATGCTGATGACGCAATACGATATACAGGTAAATAAAACGTCACATAATACGATCCTGTTTATCGTCAATATCGGGGTTGATGATAACAACATCCGTTACCTTCTGGAATCGTTGCACCATATTGCAAACAAGCTGGACCGTTCACCGGCCATTACCGGCCATGAGAAATATATTGCCAACCTGCCGATGACCCGGAACTACCACCGGAAATTTGTCGCCTTCCAGTCGGAAGAAAAAAATAATTTCCAGGCTGTTTATATCAGAAGTGCATACTATGCCGGTCTTGATACCAGCAATATTGAATACGTGGCACTGACAACCGAGCTGATGAAGCAGGTGATGAATGGTTTCAAACTGGTATCTGCAGGCTTTATTACGCCATATCCACCGGGTTTTCCGATTATTGTTCCGGGGCAGTTAATTACCTACGACATACTGCTGTACTTGCAGAATATCCAGATCAAGGAGATTCATGGTTATAACCCGGAAGATGGACTCAAAGTATTTAGCGAAGATTATTTAGCAAGAGAAAGCTGATGAGCAAACAAAAACTTGGTACCGTACAGGATATAAAAAACTATTTTCAGCAGGATGAGACTGCCTATTATTTCATCAGTGCAACAAACTTTAACCTGATGGCAATGGCTGACTGGGTCAGGAACTGGTATAACGTTAACCTCATTGACTGCTACGATGGGCAGAACAACAGCATTGTTCTCCCGGAATATACGGAAACCCCGGTATTCAAGGACATTGAGTCAATCAACCAGTTCCTGCTGGGCAACAAGAAAGTTGTAGAGCATATTAAAAACAATACGGCCGGCGGGAATGAGGCCAAAGCGCTGTTTTTATTTTATGACAGGGAGCTGGAGAAACTGGTGGCTTCACTGGATATGCAGCTGATTATGCCGCCGAACAAACTGGTCAAGCATATCGATAATAAAATCACTACCACAGAAATCGGCAACAGCGTGGATGTGCCCAGCGTGCCCAATGCGCTGGTAAAAATTGAAAACTACAGCCAGCTGAAAGCGGTTATCCAGGAACATGACCTGGGAGATGAAGTTGTCATCCAGACGGCTTACGGCGACTCGGGAAAAACCACTTTTTTTATTGCCAATGAAGAGGACTATTATAACCATGCCGACGCTATAGAGTCCGAAGACCAGGTCAAGGTGATGAAGCGCATACAGTGCCTGCAGGTGGCAATGGAGGCCTGTGCCACGCGCAAGGGCACCTATATAGGGCCGATACTCACCGAAATTATCGGCCACCCTAAACTGACACCGTATAAAGGCGGCTGGTGTGGAAATGATGTAAACCCCGGTATTTTTGATAAAACTGCCCGGCAGACTATGTATCAATACACCGAAAATCTTGGTCATGCCCTGTATGAAAAAGGTTACCGCGGTTATTTCGAGGTTGACTACCTGGTCGATGTTGCCGACAGGAATAATGTCCAGGTCTATCTCGGGGAAATCAACCCGCGGGTGACCGGGATCAGTGCCATTACCAATATGTCAGCCTTCTGCAACCGGAACATTCCATTGTTCCTGTTCCATCTTCTCGAATTCAGTGATGCCGAACTGGACCTTGAGCCGGAAGTATTCAACCGCAGTGTGCAGGAGTTTTCCCACCCGGAGTTTGGCCAGCTTATTTTCAAGTACACAGAGAAGGAACTGAAAATAATCACCGAGGTACCGCAAACCGGTATTTATTCCTTCAGTAACGGAAAGCTGGACTTCCTGCGCTATGCCGATAATCCGCGACAGCTGCAACAGGATGAAATATTTATTCTGCGCATAATGCCTGCCGGTGAGTATGTCTACAAGGGCGCAGACATTGCTATCCTGTTTGCCAATAAGCAGCTTCAGGACAATAATAACGTGCTGACCGAAACGGCAGAAACACTTATTTCCGCGCTTCATAACAGCCTGCAATTCCGTGAGCTTAGTGATGAGGAAAAACTGTTGACGCAACGTTATGCCAAACATGCCAGTCTGAAGTCATCTGCTGATTCCGTATGAAGAATACCAAGTTAGTCCAGTTCGTTAACGAAGATAAACCCGGCGACAAATGGCTGGCGTTTTACAAGCAGACCATTGACGGTTACAGAAAATGGTTTCTGCACGAAGGGGAGTTTGCACGGCCTAACTACCAGGCGTGCCATAATGCGATAAAGCAGTATATGCCGGAGCTTGAACCCCTATGGCTGTCCTTGATCGAGCTGACTGCGGCCGATGACCTGGACGCGCGCCTGTTGAGCTTTTATAACCCGGCGCCCTACGCCAGTGGCTGCTCACAGGCGGTATGGACAAAATACAACCCGATTCTGGTGCGTAACTATGACTATGACCTTGAACTGGCTGAAATGCGCATTCTCAAAAGCAAGTGGTTTGAAACAGAAGTCATTGCATCTACCGACTGCCTGTGGGGCGTTCTGGATGGCATGAATGAACACGGGCTTGCGGTTTCGCTTTCCTTTGGCGGCACGCGTGACCGCGGCGAAGGTTTTGGCATTCCGATTATCCTCAGGTATATACTCGAGTTCTGCAAAACCACGGAACAGGCCATAGAAGTGCTGCTGCGAGTGCCGACACACATGGCATACAATGTAACCATCCTTGATGCGAACTATACGGTCAACACGGTTGAGCTGCACCCCAATAATCTGCCGCTGGTTTCGCATATCCCGCTGGCTGTTAACCATCAGGGTGAATATGAACTGACCGATTACGCTATTTTCTCCAAATCCTATGAACGCAAGAAGTTTCTGATAGACAAGCTGTATGACCCGATGATTAACATCGAAAACTTTATTGACAGCTTTGAATACGTTCCGTTATTTGCAGACAATTATAAACAGGGATTCGGAACCATCTATACCGCAATCTATAACCCGACACTCAAGGCAACCGAGTTCAGATGGCCTTATGGAGTAAGGCGCTATAAATCATTTGAAAACTTTGAAGACGAGGCATTCTGGGTAAGCTATTAACAATGCCGGCCGCTGTTCGTTTTTATGACCGGGTTCACAAAAACAGCAGCAGGGGCTGCAAACCAGACATGTAACAGGGGTTTTTAGTTGATTTTCTGCTGACGCATCCTATGCTAACGGCTCTGCAAAAGAATGCAAAAATATATTGATACAAAGTACAGCCATGACGGTTGGATTTCAGGAATACTATGAAAAATCTAAACAGAATTATATGCGCCATTTTTCTTGCATCATCGGTAGTGTCAGGCAGTGTGAATGCCGGTGAAACCTGGTATGTTTCCACCACATTGAATGGCATGGCAGGAAGCTATTCCGGCTCGGTAGAAAGAGATAACCTGTTATCCGGCAGCGTCTGGCTAAACGCAGACCACCTGGACGACTACAGTTTTGCGCTGGCTTATAATAATTTCAGGATAAATTTCAAGGATACAGGGTCCGGCCCGTTTGAGATAAACCAGAATGCTTTTGCCGGCCGCTTTCAGTATCACTTCTATTCGGATACCGTTGGCGGGCGAATAACCGCGCAGCTGGTTGCGCACAAGATATCAAATAATGATGTAACAACTTTTACCGATAATGTTTCGGTTATCGCACCTAAAATTGCCTACCTGAATTACAGCAAGGATCTCTACCTTGACCTGGAATATGTGAAGTCAGACTATCCAAATAACAGCAATCTTTCTATCTATCAGATTACGCCATCCATTGGTTTCGGATTTAACCAGAATGCTGACTGGCTACGTTTCAAGGCCTATTTCATTAACTCCAGCGACAAGAACCTGTCGCAGGGCGAGGAGTCGTTAACCTCGATCGATATTAAATGGACACGCTGGCTGGCGCCCGGTGCAGTACTGGGCGTTAATAACTTCTTTATCGATGTGCTGGCAGGGCAGCGGATATACGCCGTCGATAATGATGCCTTTGCTGTGTATAACCTTGCCGATGTCCAGCAGGGTTCGGCATTGCTCGGCATCGGCTGGCGTCCGGGCGAGGACCTGGACGTGACCGCAATCGCCGGTGTTGAAAAATATGAGAACAAAACAATCAGCAACGTATACAACCAGCCGTATATGTACATCAGCCTGACGCAGCACTGGTAACCACTAATTCAAAAGCAAAGGGATAACCTTGAAGGTAATAACAATGTTCAATACAAAAAACACTCTTGTTATAATTTTACTTTTTATATCGTTTA
>JAJRTD010000372.1 GCA_024278435.1 Gammaproteobacteria bacterium
CCAGCGTCCGGGAAAAACATCAGCAGCGTTTTCTCAAGGAGGACGGCGTGATTATCGTTGCCACCATTGCCTTTGGCATGGGCATTGATAAGCCCGATGTGCGCTTCGTGGCGCACCTTAACCTGCCTAAAAGTATCGAGGCCTATTACCAGGAGACCGGGCGAGCAGGGCGCGACGGTCTGGCTGCTGACGCCTGGATGGCTTATGGCCTGCAGGATGTCATTATGCTGAAGCAGCTGATGGCCGATTCCACGGCAGACGAAACCCATAAACGCATGGAACACCATAAACTCGAAGCCATGCTCGGTTTTACCGAAATTATCAGCTGCCGGCGGCAGGCACTGCTGGCCTATTTTGGCGAAAAACGCGACCAGCCCTGTGGCAACTGCGATAACTGCCTGTCACCGGCGGACACCTGGGATGCCACCGTCGCCGCGCAAAAAGCACTGTCCTGCGTGCACCGCACCGGGCAGCGTTTTGGCGTCAACTACCTGATTGATGTATTGCTCGGCAAGGACAATGAACGCATCCGGCAGTTCGGCCACAACAAGCTGCAGGTTTATGGCATCGGCCAGGAATATGACGCCAAACAGTGGCGCAGCATTTTTCGCCAGCTGATCAGCCGCAACCTGCTTAGCGTTGACCTGGAGGGCTATGGCAGCCTGCGCCTTAGCGAGCAGTGCCGGGCCGTTTTACGCGGCGAACACACGCTGTTGCTGCGCAAGGAAAGCAAGCGTGCAAAAGTCGAGCGCAAGGGACGAAAAGCCTACAATACGGAGAGCGCCAGCAATGAAAAACTGTGGCAGGCTTTACGCGACTGTCGCAAGCAACTGGCCGAGGAGAACAATGTCCCGCCGTTCATGATTTTCCACGATGCCAGCCTGGCTGAAATGCTGGAGCGCCAGCCTGACAGTCGCGAGCAGTTTGCCCGCATCAGTGGCGTCGGCGCAAAAAAACTGGACAGTTATGGTGATGCTTTTCTCCAGGTCATCAAAAATCACGCCAGCGACAAAGACAGACAGCCCGGTGACACGGTCAGTGAAACCCTGTTACTGTTTCGCGGCGGACAGGATATCGAAAGTATTGCTGCGCAACGTGAACTGAAAACCAGCACCATTTATTCACACCTTGCACAGTGTATTGAACAGGGTGAGCTTAAGCTGGATGAGGTGGTTGATTTAAGCGCGCAGGAAATCGACCTGATACATGAAACCCTGCTCAGCGTTGACAGCGGCAGTAAAAAGCTGAAACCGGCTTATGATGCGCTTGACGGCAACTATGATTATTATACGATACGCTGTGTTCAGGCAGCGCTGCTTCCCGGTTAAAAGCAGGATGGCCGCGGCCTCAGATTTTATCCTGTAACCCGTTGCCGGATGATTTCACCACCTTTGTGGTATAACGGCACGAATCAAACACATCCAGGTCGGCCTTATAAAGCTGCGAGCTGACATCCATTATTCCCATTACCGAATGCAGAAGATTGTCATGCGATAAAGCCTCGTCTGCTTTAGCCTGCAGACAACCGCTGTCGAGCTGCTTGTTGTCCATGAACCCGGTGGACGCCCAGAAAATCATCGGCACCTTTTTCTGGTATTCCGGTGCCAGGAAATAAGGCAGGCCATGCAAATACACACCATACTCACCCAGTGATTCGCCGTGATCGGAAATATATAACATCGCCGAATTAACTTCGCCGGATTTTTGCTTGAGATAGTCGATTACTTTTGCCAGAAAATAATCGGTATAAACAATGGTATTGTCATAAGCGTTGGTTACTTCTATGTCACTGCAATCCTGTACCGTTGAACTGCGGCACTCCGGCAGATAGCGTCTGAACGCTTCAGGGTAACGCCGGTAATAGGCCGGGCCATGGCTACCCTGGGTATGCAATACAATCACCGCATCACGGCTCAGGCTGTTGATATATTCATCCAGGCCATTAAACAAAACGTCGTCGAAGCACTGGCCGTTTTCACAGAATGCATCCATGTGCAAGGCATCATAATTATCCGTAGCCACCCGGTCACAAACACCTTTGCAATCCGGATTATTCTCCCGCCATAATACCTGCAAGCCGGCAATATTCAGCGCATCCAGCAGGTTTTGCCGGGTTCTTGCCTCGTTATTGTCAAAATCGTCATGCTCAAGGCCAGAGAACATGCACGGTAAGGAGATCGCGGTTGCCGTACCGCAGGCGGATACATTTTTGAAATTAATAATATTATGCTTTTCCAGCTCAGGCGTGGTATTTCTTTTATAACCATTCACGTGAAAGTTCTGCGCACGCGCTGTTTCACCAACAACAATAACAAAAAGATTGTGCCTGCCATTATTATCTGGAGCTGAAACAGGCTGCACCCTGTGCGCATCACTGAACACCGCTGCAAACTTGCGGTTGCTTTTACGGATTTCCTTTGCCGCCAGCCGGTAAACGGATCTTAACGGATACACCGGGTTGACCAGAAATCCGATTTCCCGGTTTTCCCTGAAGACAAAACTGAAGTCCTTGTATGAACTGTAGACGATAACACCGGAAACCATCAGGATGCCGCTGACGGCAATCATTCTTGCATAAAACTCTTTGGCAAAGGGCCGGGGATTGATTTTTACCTGGTACAGGATGACAACCGGCAACACCCCGGTTATCAGAACATGCAGCAGCATTTTCAGGTCAAACAGTTCCATGGCTTCATGCACATTGGTTTCAATGATATTTAAAATCATTACATCATCGAAAAAAATCCCGTAGGCATCCATGTAATAAGCGGTGATTGAAGCGGTGATAAGCAGGAAAGCAGTCAGCGGTTTAAGCAGGCGGCCACTGCCGAATAAAACCAGAAAGGTGAAACAGACAGAAAAAATAATGCAGAAACTGGCGACCAGCAGCAATATCATCTGTGGGTTTGTAATATCGATAACCGCAAGTAGCGAAGACCAGAAAGCATGGTTATCTACAAGAATAATAAACAGCACGCTGAGCGCAATAAATAGATTGCTGCTTATCGCACGGCGACCGATGATGTCTTTAAATTGTCTTAAACTGAGCATTCCTGCCAATATATAACCAGATCTGTCAGTTTATATTACGCCTGCAAGCTTAACGCTATCTTAAACCTTAACCCGGCCAATACTATGGACTAAAAAAC
>JAJRTD010000373.1 GCA_024278435.1 Gammaproteobacteria bacterium
ATAATGTTTCTTATCTGATCGACGATATCGCCCTGTTTGATTTCGATCAGGTACTTCATTAACATTTCGTCATGCATCAGCGCTATTTCCTTGTTGGCTGATGACAGCTCACGGTCCGCATCCGCCCGTGCCAGTGTCAGGCTGCTGTGCCCGGCATCAAATATTACTTCCGTACCGAAGAAGTCGGCGAGTTTATCTGCGCATGCCAGCGCCGGGTGTGCCAGCTTAACTTCAACCGGCACCAGCTCTTCGCCATAATTAAAGCGGCACATATGCATGAGCACGGTAAGCACCAGGTCGTGATGTTGCGGCAGGGTGAAAACGGAATCCTCGAGGTCTGCCGTTATTTTCAGCCCTGCCGGCGTATCGGCCAGTTCAAGGTTTAAATCTTCAGACACCACGTGAACATAACGCACCGCCCGGTTAAAGGCGCGGCGCAAACTTGAACTGGCCAGCCAGGCATAACCCAGGGCGCCGATCTGGGACGGGTGCCAGAACTCTGCCATTTTAATGGCAAAACACGGGTCTTCAATAACCTTGGCAGCCTGTTCCCATAAGCGATCAACACATTCAATTTTTATCCTGGCCTTGGGATTAAACAGCAACGCGGGGTCAATGCCTGCTTCTTTGAACAGTGGCTCAGGATCAATATCACAACTTTCCAGGTACTTCCATAACAGGTTTGTTGCCGGTGCAAAATGGGTGATTTGCATGCTTTGCTTCTCCTTGTTTAAAAGTAAACCCGGCGGGTTATTTTGCCTGGCGCGCTAAAGCAACCGCTTTTCTCACCTGTTCAGGCGCCGTACCGCCGATATGGTTACGCGACGCCACCGAACCTTCCAGCGTTAATACTTCAAACACATCATCGGCAATTTTTTCGGAAAACTGCTGCAACTGTTCAAGCGTCAGTTCGCTTAAATCTTTCCCGCTGCTGACCCCCAGAGCGACGGCCTTACCCACCACTTCATGGGCATCCCGAAATGGCAGGTTTTTACGAACCAGGTAATCGGCCAGATCGGTAGCCGTGGAAAAACCCTGGCGGGCTGCTTTCAGCATATTGTCATGTTTGCAGATGATCGCCGGAATCATATCGGCAAATGCCCGCAGGCAACCCAGTACGGTATCAACCGTATCAAACAAAGGCTCCTTGTCTTCCTGGTTATCCTTATTATAGGCCAGTGGCTGCGACTTCATCAGGGTTAACAGGCTGATCAAATGGCCGTTAACCCGGCCGGTTTTTCCACGCACCAGCTCGGGCACATCCGGGTTTTTCTTTTGCGGCATAATGGAGGAGCCGGTACAGAAGCGGTCCGGCAGCTCGATAAAATCAAACTGGGCGGACGACCATAACACCAGTTCTTCTGACATGCGTGACATGTGGGTCAGCAATATCGCCGCACTGGCACAGAATTCAA
This sequence comes from Gammaproteobacteria bacterium, assembly GCA_024278435.1. Classification (GTDB taxonomy): domain Bacteria; phylum Pseudomonadota; class Gammaproteobacteria; order SZUA-229; family SZUA-229. Next base: position 1,416 of record JAJRTD010000373.1, read on the forward strand.
TGGCAAAATCGCGGTCACTGACCGAATCCAGTGAATTCAGGGTTGGCCCGTCAAAACCAAGCTCCTTCGCGGTAAATTCGCGATCAATCGGATAACTGGTACCGGCCAGCGCGGCAGCGCCCAGTGGAGAAAGATTCATCCGTTGCTGGCAATCGGCAAAACGTGAGGCATCACGTTTCAGCATCTCATACCAGGCCATGACGTGATGACCAAAGGTCACCGGTTGCGCCACCTGCAAATGGGTAAATCCGGGCATAATCGTTTCCGCTTCACGGTCAGCCACTTCCAGTATGCCCCACTGCAGCCGGCTGATTTCAACATTAATGAACCGGATCTGTTCGCGCAAATACAAACGGATGTCGGTTGCCACCTGATCATTGCGGGAACGCCCGGTGTGCAGGCGCTTACCGGCATCACCCACCAGTTCGGTGAGGCGTGCCTCGATATTCATATGTACGTCTTCACGGGCCACAGACCAGTTAAACTTGCCATCACAGATTTCCTGCTCAACCTGATCCAGCCCGCCAAGAACAGCATTCAGGTCCTGGTCACTGAGTATGTTTATTTTGTTCAGCATTTTGGCATGCGCTCGTGAACCGGCGATATCCTGCGCGTACATACGCTGGTCAAACTGCACCGATGCGGTAAAGGCTTCAACAAAGGCATCGGTCTGTTCACTAAAACGGCCACCCCAGGCTGAATTGGTCTGTTGTTTTTTATCACTCATGATTTTTACAGTCGCTTTTTATTCAAATTTTTCTGCAGTATATCAAACCCTGCCGCCTCATTATTTGTGCACTTGAAAAAGCTTTTGCACAGATTCGGCTTGCTTTCCATGCGCTCTCGTCTATTTATTGTAAATGACTGAAAACACAGCAAATAATAATATGGGAGATAATAACGGCAGGACGTCCTGTTTACTACCCGACTTTTGCGATGTGCGTATCCTTTTTATCGTGGTACTGCTTACCGAGGTACTGGCCATTGTTTTTGCCATGGCCGCATCTGCCAGCAGCCAGCAGTTTATCGATTACCTGGCGCTGGCCTCATTTTTAATGTTATGGATCGCCCTGTTAAACAGTGCGCTGCTATGCCGTCTGCGCGGCTGGCTACACCGGCAACGCCAGAATCGTTGCCTGGTGATCAGCTTCTGCCTGATGATGAGTGTTAGCCTGCTGGTTGCCTACCTGGCCAGTCAGGCCGGCACCCTGCTGGTTTTTGAATACAACAACCAGCGTTTCGACTCCCTGTTTTTTTTACGGGTAACCACCATCAGTGCAGTCATTTATTTCCTGGTATTGCGTTATTTTTATATTCAGCAGCAGTGGCGGCTGAACCTTGCCGCGCAAAGCCGGGCGGAAATACAGGCTCTGCGTGCCCGCATTCGTCCGCACTTTCTGTTTAACAGCATGAACACCATTGCCAGCCTGATCGAAGTGTCACCGGAAAATGCGGAACAGGCCATTGAAGACCTTTCCGACCTGTTTCGCGCCAGCTTGAGTGAAAAGAACATGAACCGGCTGGGAGATGAAATCGAGCTGACCAAAAGCTATCTGGCCATTGAATCTCTGCGCCTGGGGAAACGCCTGCAAATCGAATGGCAAATTGATCAAAATTTGCTCGATATCGACATTCCGGCGCTTAGTATTCAACCATTAGCGGAAAATGCTATCTATCATGGCATTGAACCCATCGCAGAAGGTGGAAAAATCCGGATTTCTGCTCTACATATAGATAACAAGCTGAAGTTATCTGTCAGCAACCCGATAATGTCTGAAAACCAGTCATCTGCTTTTCGCAAGGGTAATCAAATGGCGCAGGATAATATCCGACAACGCCTGAAGCTGGTCTATGGAAACAGGGGCGAGTTCAAAATAAATGACACCAAAGACAGTTACACGGTTTCACTTTTAATTCCTTTGGATGTTACACATGAACGTATTGATAGTTGATGACGAACAGCTTGCCAGGCAACGCCTGAGAAAACTGCTGACCGAAACGTCTGAATACCGCATTATCGGTGAAGCCGAAACCGGTGAAGACGCCCTCAGAAAAACCCAGGCATCAAACCCGGACGTGGTACTGATGGACATCCGCATGCCCGGCATGGATGGCATCGAGGCGGCCAGTTATATCAACCGCCTGGACAAACCACCGGCCATTATTTTCACTACGGCTTTCAGTGACCACGCCCTGCAGGCATTTGAGACTCATGCCATTGACTACCTGCTAAAACCGATCAAACGCAACCGGCTGGCAGCGGCCCTGGATGCGGCCAAGCGCATGAACAAGGCCCAGCTGAGCCAGTTGCTCGATACCAAAACCGATAATTCCCGGCAGAAAATCTGCGTAAAAACCCGGGGAGCCCTGGAGCTGATCCCGGTTGAAGAAATTATCTACTTCAAGGCCGACCAGAAATACGTCACCCTGCGTACCGCTGAACAGGAATATCTGATTGAGGAATCACTGAAGGCGCTGGAAACCGAGTTTTCTCAGCACTTTATTCGTATTCACCGCAACGCCCTGGTAGCGCAGCGAATGTTAAACGGCCTGACCAAAAATGATGATGGCCATGCCTGCGTCAGTTTTAAGGATGTTGATGACCTGCTCGAAGTCAGTCGCCGGCATTTGCCCTGTATCCGAAAAAAACTGCGCTCCTGAAAAAACGGCCACCGGACCATGCTTCACGCTGTTAATATAGAGAGACCCCACGATTAACCGCCATACCAGATGAAGCAGACAAACTTGCTGGCCGATAAAACCATTCTTGTTACCCGCCCTGCCGGCAGGGAAAAACAGCTGCGCCGGTTAATCGACCGTGCCGGCGGCAGCAGCATTCATTACCCGGTGTTCAGCATCCAGCCGCCCCCGGAACTTGATATAAAGCTGCTGCTGCGGTTACGTGAACAGCTGCACAGTTTCACCATGGCCATCTTTATAAGCCCCACCGCGGTCGAACAAAGCAAGCTGTACTTTCCCGCCCTGCCTGAACATTTCACCATCGTGTCCATCGGCAGCAAAACCACCAAAGCACTGCTACAGCAGAATGTGCCGGTTGATATTGAAGCACCTGAACACAATACCGAATCATTACTAAAACAGCCGGCTTTTCAGATGCCGCAAATCGATGGCCAGCGCATCCTGATTTTTCGCGGCAATGGCGGCCGCGCCCTGCTGGGCGACACCCTGGTAAAACGCGGTGCCCAGATCCGTTACGTGGAAACCTACCGCCGGGAGATACCGCCGGCAGCACCACTGACCCTGCAGCAGATAGAGGACCTGGATGCCATCACCATCAGCAGCAATGAAGGCCTGGACAACCTGGTAACACTGATGGAAGACCCCAGCCTGTTAATCGACACCCCGCTGGTTGTGCCGTCAAAACGCGCTGCTACGCTGGCACGGCAGCATGGGTTTAAAATCATTATTACTGCCGGTAATGCAACGGATGAGGCCATGTTAAGCGCTTTATCGGATTATTTTTCAGCCGACTCATAACTTCATTAATGCACAGCTGTCCCGTTAACTACTTCTATTTCAGCATGATATCCAGCAATAGATGATTGTACTGGTTACTACTGTTATATTAGACATGAAACCACCGGCACATATATTTTTGTCATCCTGAACGAAGCAGAGCGTAGTTGATA
>JAJRTD010000374.1 GCA_024278435.1 Gammaproteobacteria bacterium
CAACGGCCCAACAAAACATTACTCTTTCTAAAAACCTGCGCATGCCAGGATCACAGGTCTTCTTAAACGGCTGCTGCCTTACCGCCTGGCAACGGCCCAACAAAACATTACTCTTTCTAAAAACCTGCGCATGCCAGGATCACAGGTCTTCTTAAACGGCTGCTGCCTTACCGCCTGGCGACGGCCCAACAAAACATTACTCTTTCTGAAACCTGTACATGACCCAAATCACAGTCCTTTACCCGTTTGAGCTTCCATAAAGTGATGCAATGGCGAGCGGTTTAATCCTTTTGCCACAAAGCGGGTCCAGGACCCGATTTGTGTATTTTTTCTGATTTTCTGCAAAACATCGTCGGCGCAGGCTTTTGTTGCAAACCCCGAAAACACCGCGGCGCCTGTACCGCTCATCCGCGCCTCTGAATAATTATTAATTATATCAATGGCTTGCGAAACCATCGGGTAGCTTTCAACCACTACCGGTGTACACACATTCCGCCACTCACGCCGCGAAAGGTCGCATAGTTTGATGGCAGAACAATCCCGTGTCAAATCCGGATGACTGAACACTTCTTTTGTGGAAACATGCACCGGCGGAACCAGTACCAGGTACCAGTTTTCATCCAGTGTCAGCGGCTGCAGTTTTTCCCCCACGCCTTCGGCAAATGCGGCAAAACCACGGACAAAAACCGGTACATCGGCACCCAGCGCCAGGCCGATGTCTGCCAGCTGGTTTATACTGAAATTCATCTGCCAGAGTTGATTCAGGGCCAGCAGCGTGGTAGCCGCATCAGAGCTGCCGCCACCGAGGCCGGCACCCATGGGAATATGCTTTTCCAGGTTAATATCAACACCGAACACTTGCTCGCTGTCCGGATGCAGCTGCTGCCAGCGCTGGCGCAACCGTTTCGCTGCCCGTACAATGATGTCGTTATCTTCTGCAACGGCAAAACCGTCACAGGCACGTGTAATCTGCTGATCATTCCTGGGGGAGAATTCCAGCCAGTCACAAAAATCAATAAACTGGAAAACGGTCTGCAGCTCATGGTAGCCATCATCACGGCGGCCGGTAATATGCAGCATCAGGTTTATTTTTGCCGGAGCCGGCCAGCGCTGCCTAGCCACCACTGGGCCCCGTTGCGAAGTGCATTAGCATCAGTTATCGATCAGCCATTGCCTGAGTATCAGCCGGATATCCAGCTCTTCATTATCATCCCGTGTCAGGTAAAGCGCATGTGGCAGCAATATTTTTGTGCCGGTGTATTTTTTCAGTTCAACATTCCAGCCGCCCTGTTTAATGGTATGCAACAGGCCCCGGCTGTTCCAGCTTATCTGCTCAACAGGCAAAGCGCTGGCCGGTAGACCGCGAATCCAGTCTTTGACCGCGCTAACGGGCAGATCCACGTCCAGGGTGGCCGCGAAAACACCATCAATGTTATCAATAATTCTTTTTTTACCATCGGGATAACGTATTTCTGCCAGCGTATTGTCACCCTGAACCAGGTAAGTGCCGGCCGCAAGCGGAGCAATCAGGCGAATCGAGAACTCATCACCGGACTGTTTCCAGATAATATCCATTGTGCCGCCCTCGGTTTCAGTCTGCACACCGAGGCGGCCTCTGAGCTCCCAGAGCTGAATCTGTTTGCGCTGCTGTTGCTGCTTATTCCAGCCGGCCGGTGGCGTTGAAACGACTTCGCCGCTCTCCTGCTGTTCTTCTATGGTGGCACAGGAGGCCAGCAATAAACTGCCCAGGACCAGCACCGGTAAAAAAGTAAAAAAACGAATCATAAGATTGTCAGCACAGATCAGGCTGGTCAAATGCCAGGCTGATGCCTGTGGTTACCGTTCCTCAGGGATTTATACGTTTCAGTGTTTCTATCAGTACCGGGTTGTCTGCATTTTGCGCCTTGCCCTTTTTCCAGACTTCGCGGGCCTTGTCTTTCTGGCCGATATACCACAGGACTTCACCGTAATGCGCGGCGATTTCCGCATCTTCGAGTTTTTCAAAAGCCATGGACAGCCATTTCACCGCTTCATCCATTTTACCCAGGCGGTAGTTAACCCAGCCCAGGCTGTCGAGGATTGCGGGATCGCCCGGCGCCAGCTCGGATGCCCGCTCAATATAACCCAGCGCTTCTTTATAGCGGGTAGTACGGTCAGCCAGGGTATAACCCAGGGCGTTGAGAGCATCGGCATTTTTAGGTTCGATGGTAATTACTTTTTTCAGGTCGGCTTCCGCCATGTCCAGCCGGTCAATTTTTTCTGCCATCAAACCGCGTGCATACAACAGCATCGTGTCATCCGGTTTCTGCTGCAGGGCACGGCTATACATTTCGACCCCGTCTTTATAACGTTTTTCACCTCGGAGGATTTCACCCTGTGCCAGATAGGCTTTTACCCGCAGTGACCAGTCAACCTGATCCTCTGCCAGTGACTCAAGCTTGGCCAGTCCTTCCTCTGTTTTGCCCAGCATGGAGAGCAAAAGGCCGATACGCAACTGGGCATCAAAGGTATATTCATCACTGTTTACCCGCAGGTAATAGGCAACGGCTTTTTTATTCTCACCCTGGTTCTGTGCAATACGACCAAGATAGTAATTGGAAACGGACACTTTCTGGTCCATTTCGACCAGCTGCTGTAGTGTGTCCGACGCTTCATCGAGCTGCTTGGCTTCGATATATAACAGAGCCAGGCTTAAGGTAACCGTAGCATCTTCCGGCAGGTTCTCATGCAGGATTGAATACTGCTCTATTGCCGCCTCAATATTCATCTGTTCAACCAGCATTCGTGCATACTGCATACGCAAGGCATTATTATCCGGGTATTCTTCCAGCACCTGCTTGATCAGCCGGGCAGCTTCTTCATTTTTACCCTGTGCCGTCAGGATCCGGGCCTTGATAATAAGCACTTCATTTAACGACGGGTCGGTTTCCAGCGCTTCATCAAGCAGCGCAATCGCCTCGTTATAGTTTTTTAACTGAGCGGCATAACGTGACTGCAGGATCAACAGGTGTACGCGGTTATCACCGGTTTTATCCAGCCGGTCCAGAACAACGTAGGCATCTTCCGGTGTTGCTTCTTTCTCCAGCAGCTGTTTTACCGCCAGCGCCACATTAACCGGCTTCTCGTGGGTGCTATCCAGAATTTTCTGGATGTAGGGCACCGCCTTTTCCGGCTGTCCCAGTTTCAGGTAGGTAATGGCATACATCTGCGGCAGGTCAATCGAGTCCGGCTCCAGCTCGCGCCAGCGATCCAGCGCAACCAGCGCTTCCTCATATTTTTTACCGTATAAAGCGATATAGGCGGTGCGTGCTGCAATGCGGCTGTCATCAATGGTTTTGGCAGACTCCTCGTAATAATGCAACGAGGTTTCAATGTCACCGCTGTTACCGGCAAACTCGGCCGCCAGCAGGTTAAACAGCTCATCACCTTCCAGGTTTACCTGCTTGTCAGTAACCCCTGTTTTAATCGCCTGGCTGTCATCGTTATTCCCTGTATCGCCGGTGGCGGCAGACTCCGTGGCCTTTGCACTGCCAGTTTCTTCACTATCACTCGCTGTTGTCAGCGTGTTACAGGCAGACAGAGCCAGCGGCGCAATTAACACCAGAGATAAGGAAAGCTTAGGGTTCCACCTGAATTTACGCACCCGTTTCAGAACTAAACGACTGATAATAAAAACAATAACATAATTAATTTTTGGCATATCTAGCAATCATATAAACAACATCCGTACAAATATAACGCATTTTCTCAAGATAAATACAATATAAACCGTTAAATCGGTTAAATTAACTAAAAATACCGGAATTGGCTTGAGTTAAGTGCATGCATCCCTCAAAATTGCCCGTTTTCCCGTAAGTTTACTATTCCGCAAACCATTTATGTCCTTGATTACACTGGGTATCAACCATAAAACCGCGCCGCTTGATCTGCGCGAACGGCTTGCGTTCACCCCGCAAACTTTGCCGGAAGCACTGCAAAGTCTGAAAAAACTCGAGCATGTGGAAGAAGTCAGCATCCTTTCAACCTGTAATCGTACCGAGCTGTATTGTGCAACTTCTGAAGATAACGACAAGGCAATTGTGCAATGGTTCAGCGAGTTTCATGGCCTTGATGAAAACCAGATAAGGGAACACATATATATCCACTCCCATGAAGATACCATACGCCACGCCATGGAAGTGGCCAGCGGGCTGGATTCAATGGTACTGGGTGAGCCGCAAATTGCCGGCCAGATGAAAGACGCCTACGCACTGGCAAGTAAACACGGCACCATCGGCCGCCTGCTGGGCAAGTTGTTCCAGCGTGCGTTCGCCGTATCCAAGCAGGTGCGCACCGATACCGATATAGGCTCCAGCCCGGTGTCGGTGGCATTTGCCGCTGTCAGCCTGGCCAAACAGATTTTTGGCGACCTGCAACAGACCACGGTTTTACTGGTCGGTGCCGGCGAGACCATTGAACTGGCTGCCCGCCACCTGCACGCCCAGGGCGTGAAAAACGTCATTATTGCCAACCGCAGTATCGAGCGCGCACAGAAGCTGGCCGAGGAATTCCAGGGCGAGGCCATCAGCCTGCAGCATATCAGCGAACACCTGCACCGCAGCGACATCGTTATTGCCTCTACTGCCAGCCCGCTGCCGATCATCGGTAAAGGCACCGTGGAACGCGCCCTGAAGCAACGCAGGCACGAACCGATTTTTATGGTCGACCTTGCCGTGCCGCGAGACATTGAACCCGAGGTCAACGACCTGGACGATGTGTATCTCTACAGCGTTGATGACCTGCGTTCCGTGATTGAAGAAAATATGGAAAACCGGCTGCAGGCGGCCGAACAGGCGCGTGAGATTATTGATATCCAGGTCATTCATTTTCTTGACTGGCAGAAGTCGCTGGACGCGGTTGATGTTATCTCCCAGGTGCGCAGGCATACCCAGTCGCTGAGCAACGAAGTTTTAAACAAGGCAAAAAAACAGCTGGCTGCAGGGCATGACCCGGAAGAGGTGCTCGACTTTCTTGCCAATACCCTGACCAACAAGTTTCTACATCAACCCAGTATCCAGCTGCGCCAGGCAAGCCAGGACGACCGTAAAGATATTTTAAACATCGCGCAGAAGCTGCTTATCGATAGTGACACCGATGATAACCAGAGTAATACTGATTAATGAAAACATCCATACTGAACAAGTTGCACAACCTGCTGGATCGCCATGAAGAAATTTCCGGCCTGCTTGCCGACCCGGATGTTATCGGCGACCAGAACCAGTTCCGCGCCCTGTCACAGGAATACTCGCAGCTGGAACCGGTGGTGAACTGCTTCCAGCAATACAACAGCGCGCAGGAAGATCTTGCCGCCGCTGAAGACATGCTGAAGGATGATGACCCCGACGTTCGTGAAATGGCACTCGAAGAGAAAAAAGAAGCCGGTGAAAGAATTGTCGGGCTGGAAACCGAGCTGCAAAAATTACTACTGCCCAAGGATCCGCATGATGACAGCAATATCTTTCTTGAAGTGCGCGCCGGCACCGGTGGTGACGAGGCCGCCATTTTTGCCGGCGACCTGTTCCGCATGTATTCACGTTTTGCCGAGCTCAAGGGCTGGAAAATTGAAATCATCAACCAGAACCTGGGCGACCACGGCGGCTACAGGGAAATCATTGCCCGCATTATCGGCAACGGCGCCTATTCCCAGTTGAAATTCGAGTCCGGCGCCCACCGCGTGCAACGGGTACCGGAAACCGAATCACAGGGACGGGTACATACCTCGGCCGCCACCGTGGCCGTGTTACCGGAAGTGGACGATGTTGAGCAAATCGAAATCAACCCTGCTGATCTGCGTGTTGATACCTACCGCGCTTCCGGCGCCGGTGGACAGCACGTCAACAAAACCGACTCCGCGGTACGCCTGACCCATATCCCGACCGGCACCGTGGTGGAATGCCAGGACGAACGCTCACAGCATAAAAACAAGGCACGTGCCATGTCGCTGCTGCAGGCGCGAATTATGGATGCGGAAATTGAAAAGCAGCAGAAGGAACAGGCGCAGACAAGAAAAAGCCTGGTCGGCAGTGGCGACCGTTCGGAACGTATCCGCACCTACAACTACCCGCAGGGCCGGGTGACCGATCACCGCATCAATCTCACCCTGTATAAACTCGACGAAATCATTCAGGGCGACCTGGGGCAGATCATCGAACCGCTGGTTAATGAATACCAGGCGGAACTGCTGGCCACCCTGTCCGACGAATAAAACATTCTGTTTATTGTGGTGAACATTCAACAGGCACTGCAGCAGGCAACACAGGACCTTACCGCTTCCAGCCCCAGCGCTGCACTGGACGCGCAGGTACTGTTAGCCAGCGTGCTGCAATGCAACAGCGCGCATTTAATTGCCTGGCCGGAAAAGCCTCTCACGCCACAGCAACAGTCGGACTACCGGCAGCTTGTCGAGCAACGCCGGCAGGGAAAACCGGTAGCGCATTTAACCGGCA
>JAJRTD010000375.1 GCA_024278435.1 Gammaproteobacteria bacterium
CGGCCACTGTTGACATTGTCCTTGAACAGCAGGCGCAGTCCGGGGCCGAAGGCAACTATTTCAATATCAACCTTGTCCTGGCCGTAATGTTTGATCAGGTTGGTTGCCACATTCAGTACCAGCGTCTGTTTAAAGGGGTTGGGGTCGCTGATTTGCAGAACAATTCTTTCTTCCGCGAAAGGTTTGTCATCCTCAGAGGCCTGTGCCTGGTAGCCAGTTGCCAGTGCGCTCAGGAAAAGAAAGAGAGCGAGTAGTTTTTTCATATATTTCTCCAGTTAGATTTCAGGTTAATGTTTTTTATATTCCATTAACACTACAGACGGGGATAAAAATGTTTTATTCACACATTTTTTAAAAATAGTTTGTCCTCGTTCCCCGGCTGCAGCGATTACCATGGAGTTTATGTTTTATACAGTCGCTTCCACCGATTACGGTTTGACGTATGAATAACCCATGGACTGCAGGCGGGCAACTTCTGCTACACCACTGGGTACAATGTCGCCTTTATCAACATTATAGAGGTCGGTATCGACATCGACTTTGCGGCCGCGAATGGTGTTTGCACAGACATTAAAATCAACGCCCTGGCCTTTCAGGTTATCAATTTTTGCTGTCATGGTGTCAGTAGCGTTGGCATGTTTGAACTTTTTCAGTTTTTGAAGTGCGTCCGGTTCAAGCAGCAGGGACAGGCCGTGGCCATGCAATACAACTTTCAGGTCAAGATTTTCTGCGCCAACAGCATTGATATGGTTCTGTATATTGCGCAGGGCGCCAGCCTGTTTTTTAGGGTTGTCATAGTTGATATGATAGACAACTTTCTGCTTGCCATAGCGTTCACCGGCGTGTACTGCCGTGGTCATTAGCAGTGCCATTGCCATTAGAAAGGCGGTGAACATCTTTGTTTTCATATTTTTCATATTTTTCCTCTTTACATTTAGTGGTTTATTAGTGGTTTATGCCCCGGTTTGTACTGCTATTTGCTGCCCGGAGATTGCAGCTTTAGTTTTTCAATCACGTCTTCCAGTATTTTTTTTGTTATGCCGCCTACCTGCATACCAACGACTTTCCCTTCCGGGTTATATAAATAAGTAGTGGGGAGTCCTTCAAGACGGCCGAGTCCGATTCTTCGGGTGATTGTCGAGTCGCTTAACAGTATGGGAAAGTCGATAAGATAATCATCAGCAAAGGTGAGGACTTCATCTTTTTTAGCATAGCCGTAACTGGGGAAGTCAATGGCAATACCGACAACGATGGCATCTTTGTCGTGATGGTCGTCATGAAAGCGGACCAGTTCCGGTACCTCTTCGCGGCAGGGAGGACAGCGTGTGCCCCAGATATTCAATACCACCCACTGACCCTCGCCGATATATTCCGAAAGATTGCGGGTTTTACCGTCAATGCTTTGTAGTTCGATATCGGGTGTGGCATAGGCAGTGGTATTCAGGGCAACGCCCAGCAACAGAGCCGTGAATGGTTTTAATGACTTTAAATCAGCTAGTAACTTTTTCATTGATCTGGCTTATAATCAGGTGGGCCGTAACCCGGATAATATGTTTTTCGATAGCTTACAGACGGCTGTTGTCAGCAGAATATTCATAAATATATTTGGGAATATTCTGCGAATATCTTCGTCTATTAGTGAGTACGGGAGTTTTTTATGAAAATTGTTAAAAATCTGGTCGCTGCGTTCTCACTGAAAACGGAGTTTGCCGCGCGTCGTAACAAGCTGTATCGCATTGCCTATTCATGGTGCCATGACCCGGCGCTGGCTGATGACCTGGTTCAGGAAACCATCTATAAAGCATTGAAGAATGCCGGTGGACTGCGGGATACAGCGACAATCGACACCTGGCTGTACCGGATACTGTTCAATTGCTGGCATGATTATCTGCGGGTGAAAGGCCGTAATGTTGAATTCGTTGAGATCCATGATGATGATCAGGCTGACCATACTGAAAGTTACCAGCAGTCACAGATTGTCAGGCGGGTACGTAGCGCCGTCGAAGAACTACCGGCCACCTTGCGTGAAGTTGTAACACTGGCCGATTTTGCCGGCTTCAGTTATGCCGAAATTGCCGATATTACCGATGTGCCGATTGGCACCGTGATGAGCCGTTTATTCAGGGCGCGAAAGAACCTGAAGCAGCAGTTACTTGAATTTGGTTCAGATGATATTTCTGAGTTCAAGTTAAGGAGGGTAAAATAATGAGTGATACGAATATTACTGAGGATCGGTTAAACCTGTTTATTGACAAACAGCTTGATAGTGACGAAATGAATGACATTCATCAGGCACTGCTTGATGATAAAGCACTGCGTGAGCGTGTGTGCCAGTTAAAGGCCGTGCGTGAACTGGTAGGATATGCCTACAGTGATGTGCCTGCCTCACGTTATGGCGATTCCGAAAAAAGCGGTTCCGGCTCTTTCTTTGCAAAAGCCATTGCGGCTTCGATCACGCTGGTTGTGGGTGTGGTGCTTGGCTGGTCAACCTATGAATACAGCCCGAATGCGGTTAATGCGGTTTCTGCTGAAAACACCTTTCAGTTTGTGGCTAACCATGTAACCGTTGATCATGGTCAGCGCAAAATCGTGCTGCATATCGATTCCAGCGATTTGCAGGTCGTTAACGCGGCGTTAAACGAGGCGGATAACCTGCTGGCCACCTATCGCAAGGCCAATACACCGATAAAGCTGGATATTGTTACCAACAAGGCCGGCATCAATGTGCTGCGTCCCGGGGTATCGCCTTACCTTGCGCGCATACAGAAGCTGGTTGATGACGAGGATGTGGATATCTATGCCTGCCAGCGCTCGATTGCCAAGGCACGCAAAAAAGAAGGTGTTGATATTGTGCTGATGAAAGGGGTGACTACGGACAAGGCTGCCAGGGAGCTGATCCCGGATCGCCTGAAGAATGGCTGGGTTTATATAAAAGCCTAATAAAAAAGTTGGCAGTTGGCAGTGGTCAGTTTGCAGTTAGAGGCTTGACAGCTTCGCTGTCGATTTTAGAATCCTGCCAACAGCCAGCTTTCCTAAGCCGCTGCTTCTTCTTCGGCAAATAGAATCGTTTCAAAGGTCCACTGTTCCTCGGTGGCATTCAAAATAAAACACGATGGCCCGCCATGGGTGCGGACTTTACCTGAAGCACCCGGGTTAACCACCCAGGGTTCTGCTTTCTGGTCTATTACCCGGTGGTGGGTATGGCCGTAAACAATCAACCTTGCTTCTGCATGGTCCCAGCGCAGCTGGTCATGATCCGGGTGGTTGCCCAGGCGATGGCCGTGCTCAACAATGAGCAGGCCGCCGGGCAGTTCAAGCTTTGCGGTTTTCGGCAGGGCGCTGACAATGTCGGCTTCCTCTTCGCTCCAGAAAGCAGGGAAGTCATTATTGCCGGCCACGGCGATAAGCTCTTTTGCCGGCTTCAGCTGTGCCAGAACATCGGCATTGAAGATATCGCCGGCATGGACGATGTAGTCACACTGGTTGACGGCATCGCGTATGCCCGGCTCTAGAAAACCGTGTGAGTCGGAAAGAATTCCTACGGTTACAGTATTGTGGTTCATAGTTTTTTATACGGGTAGGTGCGAATTTATTCGCACCTACTGATAGCTGTCTTTAATCGCCGTCATCCAGAGCGGCTTTACGGGCTTCGTCCTGCTTTTTCTGGTGTGCAGCAATTTCCGCCTGCTTGCGGAACTCAAGGATGTCCTTGCGTTCTTTAACGCGTTCTTCCCAGGCGCCTTCACGCTCTTTGATGGTCAGTTCACCAAAAAACACCTGTTTCATCAGTTTGAAACCGAATTTCATCAGGGCCACATCGTCGTTTTCAAGTTCAGCATATTCTTCATCGGTGAGGTCATACATCTTGATAAAGGCGTCACTCATAACGAAACGACGGAAACGGTCAACATCATAACTGGCCATAAAGAACATCTGCAAACTCATGTCAGAGGGTTTGCCGATGCTTGGTCCGGTGGATTTTTTCTTCAGGATGATCTGGTACCACTCGTGGTTGAGGTCGTCATATTCTTCAACTCCCTGTTCCTTGCGGTATTCACCAATGGTCTGGATATGGTCTTCATCATGGCCTTTGCAGTGCTCTTCCTTGATCAGCAGGAAGTGGCGCTCATCCGTTGACTCACTGATTGACTTCATCGACAGCAGGCCCGAAGGGTAATAGCGACAGGCGGTAGGGCGGTCTTCATAAACCGAGCAGCCTTCCTCTTTCATAAACAGGCAGGCGCCGTCATCATCAGTGCGCAGTTTAAGGCCGGGAACTCCGTGCATGTCGAGTTCGAAGGGCACGGTATGTGCCTTCAGGAACTCGGTGGAGTCCATATCCAGGGATTTTTTCATGCGGATGATGTCGTATGGTGCAAGGGTTACATCTGCACGTGAACAACAGCGGTTCCAGCAGGAGACGCCCAGGTGACAGCGGAACTTTAACTTGTCATCCAGTTCAAGGCGGGTGGGTTCTACCGGGCTTGAATTTGGCAGTTCAAAAGTGAAATCGTTTTCGTCGCTCATAATAGTATCTTTCTGGGTTACAGGTTGTAAGTTTTAAGTTATAGGTTTTTAAACATAAAGCCTATAACTTAAAACTTATAACGCGTTTGTTATAAATGAAAAAATCCGGGCATCAAAGATGCCCGGATTTCTTTAACTCAACTGTTGTAAATCTGGGACTTACTTGAACAGTTTAGACTTGTCTACCAAATCAACGTGAGCACGCTTGAAGCATGTCCATTTCTTGGTGTTCTTGTCATAGATTGAGTTAACGAAGCAGTGCCAGTTTTCTTCGTCGACAAAGTTCTTGTCTGTACGATAGTAGAAACCAGGGTAACGAGATTCTTCACGGAACTCGATGTGCTTCAGATGTGCTTCAGCTGTCAGGATGCGGTGATAGTTTTCCCATGCACGAAGTAATTCGTGAAGGTCTTTAGCACGCATTTTTTCAGCATCTTCTTTCAGCATGTCCAGCTTCTCACCAGCCACTTTCATCATTTCTGCGTTAGTGTTGTAGTAAGTTGCTACACCAGCTACATACTCATCCATAATTTTCTGCAGACGGAACTGCAGCATTTTTGGAGTGATGTAGTTAGGGTTAACATCAATAGCTGTGGTGTAATCTTTATGCTCAAGGTAAGTGCGAACAGGCTGATAGATTTCAGCAACCAGATCTTCAACAGAAGTATCCAGCTCTGGTTTGAAATCAGCATTGTCCAGACAGTACTTAACCATAGATTTAGCACACATACGACCTTCAGCATGAGAGCCTGAAGAGAATTTGTGGCCAGAAGCACCAACACCGTCACCAGCTGTGAACAGGCCGTTTACTGTGGTCATACCACGGTAGCCCCAGTTCCAGCCCTGTGGCAGGTGATCAGGTACGCCAGCTTCAGTTTCAGTAGTAGGCGCGCCTACGTCTGTAGGACCTGAAGTCCAGATACCACAACAACCAGAGTGAGAACCAAGCAGGTAAGGTTCGGTAGGCATTAACTCAGAGTTTTTCTTCTCTGGCTCAATGTTTTCACCAACCCAGATACCACACTGGCCAACACACATGTCAAGGAAATCTTCCCATGCTTCAGCTTCAAGGTGCTTAACTTCACGTGGAGACAGTGTTTCACGTAAGTTGCCTAATGCTGTAACAGTATCCATCCAGATAGGACCGTTACCGTCTTTCATTTCTTTCAGCATTAAGTGGTTACGCAGACAAGATGCAGGTACAGCAGCATGACCATATGGAGGGTAGTCATCCAGCATTTCTTTGTTTTTCTGCATGTAAGCTTCGCCGTAAGCGTTAGTCGCCTGTGCTTTAAACAGCAGGAACCATGCGCCAACAGGACCGTAACCGTCTTTGAAACGAGTCGGTACGAAACGATTTTCCATCAGAGTTA
>JAJRTD010000376.1 GCA_024278435.1 Gammaproteobacteria bacterium
ATTGAATACTAAAGGTTGTATACACTCTGTGGCATGAAATGATGCTAAGCTTGTCTACATCCTGAAATAACAAATTATTAACGAAAGGTAATACTATGCAAACATTATCAACCGCCCGTTCAGAATCGCAAATTCTGGCGACCAACAAGGTTTTAAAGAACACATACACGCTGCTGTCGATGACATTGTTATTCAGTGCAGCGACTGCTGGCCTGTCCATGACACTAAACCTGCCCAGTTTCGGCCTGTTTACACTGGTGGGCTACATCGCTTTGCTGTTTTTAACTACCAAATTCCGTAACAGCGGCCTCGGCCTGGTTTTTGTCTTTATGCTGACAGGCTTTATGGGTTTAACCCTGGGTCCGATTTTGAATGCCTACCTGGCTACAAGCAATGGCGCCCAGCTGGTTATGACAGCCCTGGGTGGCACCGGCGCCATCTTCCTGGCTCTGTCAGGTTATGTACTCACCACCCGTAAAGACTTCAGCTTTATGGGAGGCTTCCTGATGGTTGGCATTATGGTCGCCTTCCTTGCCGGTATTGGCGCCCTGATATTCAGCATGCCTTTACTGTCCCTGGCGGTTTCCGGTATGTTTATCCTGCTGATGTCCGGCATGATCCTGTACCAGACCAGTGAAATCATCCATGGCGGCGAAACCAACTACATCATGGCTACAGTTTCCCTGTATATCAGTATTTACAACCTGTTCCTCAGCCTGCTTCACATCCTGGGCGCCTTATCAGGTAACGATTAAATACCGCACTTCCTAAAAAAGCCTCGTTTTTACGAGGCTTTTTTTTGCACAACAATAAACAAGTACGGGATATATCGTATGCTGCTACAGGCTTTTTACCTCGATACCCCAGCCACCTTCACTGCCTTTGACTGCCTGTTTCTGCGAAACACCCAGTCCGGGCACGGCGACAAGCTCATCACCGAAAAACACTAATGGAATCCGGTCTCTTTCCCACGGCGGAATACCGGCCTGCTGCAGCAGTTTTTTTAAACTTTGAGAGTGCTGCCGTCCGCAGGGTTGAAAACGCTCACCACCACGACGGCAACGAAGCGTCAGCACTTCGTTACGCAATGACGGTTGCAGGCCTGCCGCCTCGGTATCGATCATTCGCAGTTCAATATTCAGCGGCAGCACTGTCACTGTCTGTTCTGTCGAAGGCTGCCACTTTATTTCATCGGTAAATACCGGCCCGGGATCCGGCCTGAGCAAATACAGCCCATCCTGATATCGCCTCAGATGAAAACCGGCGAAATCAATAAGCGGCGTTGCATCCGGCTGCGAATAAATCAGTGCCCTTTCTGTTTCCTCTAGCAGTTTTCGCGTGGCTGACTGCTGCGTCTGTGTCAGTAACCAGTAACGCAGTACATTAAACAGACGCGCATTGGACAACTGTTGCAGGCGCGTAATTGAAAGCACGGACAACACATCGCTGAAAACAGCCGACAACTGTGCTGGCGGAGTTTCAATGATATGCGCCAGGTCGATGGCTGCCATGTCCTCCAGCACCTGGAGATTGCTAAACTGCAAGGCAGCAGCGGTTGATAACTGTGTCGATATCTGCGGCCAGCGCTTGTGCAATTCGCCCAGTATATATTTTCTGACAAAGTTCCGGTCAAACGATACATCCCGGTTACTCGGATCCTCAATCCACCGCAGGGCATGGCGCCGGGCAAAATCTTCGATTTCCTCGCGGGAAAAAGGTAACAACGGGCGCAGGTGCAATGAGTCACCGAAACTGCGAGCAGCCGGCATAGCGGCAAGGCCGGCCGAGCCAGATCCCCGGAACAGTTGCAGCAGCAGGGTTTCCGCCTGGTCGTCCCGGTGCTGCGCGGTAAGCAGGTAGTCACCCGCGAGCAGATTGTCTTTCAGTGCCTGGTAGCGCGCATCACGTGCCGCCTCTTCCGGGCTTTGCCCCGGCCGTGCACCGGCATCAACATACAATACGCTTAACGGAATGTTTAAATCATCACACACCGACTGGCAGTGCAATACCCAGTCATCAGCCACCGACTGCAAACCGTGGTGCACATGCAATGCACGCAACGGCAGCTTGAGCTGGTGACAGCAGTAAAGCAGGACATGTGAATCCACGCCGCCACTGTAGGCAACGACGTAGTCAGAATTTTCAGGAAGTGAAGGTAACGACTCCAGCGCACTCTGGAATCGCTGAATAAAGGTCATGATGGATAATGATCAGCCGTCGGATTCTTCAAGAAACTCGCCATAGGAAGTCAGGCGTTTATAACGTTCTTCAAGTAACTGCTCCATGCTCATCTTTTCGAATTTTTCCAGGCTGTCGATCAGCGCCTGCTTGATGTTTCTGGCGGTTTCATCAATATCACGATGCGCACTGCCCAGCGGCTCACGGATAATGTAATCAATCAGGCCGGCATCTTTCAGGCTTTTTGCGGTAATACCCATGGCCTCTGCGGCAACAGCTGCCTTGTCTGCACTTTTCCACAGGATGGAAGCACAGCCTTCGGGAGAAATAACAGAGTAGGTGCTGTATTCCATCATCATGATGCGGTCACCGACACCGATTGCCAGCGCACCACCGGAGCCGCCTTCACCAATCACCGTACACACTATCGGTGTTTTCAGGTCGGACATTTCAAACAGGTTCCTGGCGATAGCTTCGGACTGGTTGCGCTCTTCCGCATCAATGCCCGGATAAGCGCCCGGGGTATCAATAAAAGTCAGAATCGGGATGCGGAACTGTTCTGCCAGCTTCATCAGGCGCAGGGCCTTACGGTAGCCTTCCGGCCTCGGCATGCCAAAATTACGCAGAATATTTTCCTTGGTATCCCGGCCTTTCTGGTGGCCGATAATCATTACCGGCATGCCGTCCAGTCGCGCCAGTCCACCAATCAGCGCCTGGTCATCGGCAAATGCGCGGTCACCGTGCAGCTCCTGGAAGTCGGTAAAAATACGGTCAATGTAATCCAGGGTGTATGGACGCATCGGATGACGCGCCAGTTTGGATGTCTGCCAGGCATTGAGTTTACTGAAAATCGACTTTGTCAGTGAACGTGATTTTTCTTCCAGTTTACTGATTTCTTCGCCAATATTAATTTCGGTATCATCACCCACATAACGCAGTTCTTCTATTTTTGCTTCCAGTTCTGCAATGGGCTGTTCAAAATCGAGATAATTAGGATTCATGGCTAACCTGATCTTTTTTATATAACTTTGCCGCTAATACTAGCATGTTTCATCGGCGGAATCGTTATACCGGCTCAATCAATTGTGAAAATATTTCTGCCAGAACCACGGTCGCATAACAGCCTGCCGGCAAGCTAAATGACACTATGTAATCATC
>JAJRTD010000377.1 GCA_024278435.1 Gammaproteobacteria bacterium
AGAGCGTCGCCCTTACAAGGCGAATGTCGGGGGTTCGACTCCCTCAGCACCCACCAAGTTCGGACCGGTAGTTCAGCTGGTTAGAATGCCGGCCTGTCACGCCGGAGGTCGCGGGTTCGAATCCCGTCCGGTCCGCCATATTAAAGACGCTGCCGCAGTAAGATCACTTACTGCGGCATTTTTATTAATTTATACCGCATATTCATGCTTTTCAGTTGATCCTTTCAGTGAATCATACTTTCAACATGAATTTATTAGTATGTAATGCATACATGCCCCGCGTTTTCGGTATAATTCCGCTCAATGTTAATTTTCCGTTTTAAAATCAAACCGTAGAAATATTTATGTTACAGGCTATTAATGATCGTATTAAAGGTTGGTTAGGTATTGCCATAGTTATCCTGATTGGCCTGCCTTTTGCTTTATGGGGAATCCAGTCCTACCTGGATGATACCGGTCCGCAGTATGCCGCCAAAGTAAACAGCATGGAGATTTCAGCACAGGAACTGGACAGGGCGGTTTCACGGCAACGTCAGGAACTGATGCGCCAGAATAACGGCAAACTGACTGTTGATGAAAAAGTATTGCGCGAACGTACCCTGAACCAGTTAATCAATCAGTGCCTGCTTGAAGATTTTACCTACCAGAACAATTACCGGATTTCCGACCTTGTGCTGTCGCAGCGAATCAAGCAGTTATTTACGGTTGACGGTGTTTTTGATCGCCAGCGTTTCGAGACCATTGTTGCCAGCAACGGTATGAGCATACCAATGTATGAGCAGGCTTTGCGTAATGAACTGCGCCTGCAGCAAATGCAGTCTGCTATAACCGGAACGGCTTTTGTCACCGATGAGGAAAGCAGAAGACTGGCAGCCTTAAATGACCAGACTCGCGATGTTAGTGTGGTGACATTTAATATTGAACATTTTTCTACAGCATCGAAGCCGACTGCCGAAGAAATAAAAGCCTATTACCAGGAAAACATCAAGCGTTTCATGGTGCCGGAAAAAGTTAAAATTGATTATGTCGAAATCAGTTCCGATAGCCTTGCTGATTCTATTGACATCGATGAAGCCCAGATCAAAAAAATGTATGACGACTATGTCAACAGCGTGAAAGGCAGGGAAGAGCGTAAAGCCCGGCATATACTGTTAAAAACCTCTGACGATAAGGCGGCGGCAAAAGAAAAAATTGAATCACTTAAACAGCAGCTTGAGCAGGGTGCTGATTTTGCAGAACTGGCGAAAAAATATTCACAGGATTCCGGTTCTGCTGCCCAAGGTGGTGAGCTTGGCTGGGTGGCCATGGGTGAAATGGTCAAGCCTTTTGAGCAGGTTCTGTTTGGCATGGAAAAGGGCGGCGTCAGTGACGTTGTTGAAACCCAGTTTGGTTATCACCTGATTCAGCTAGAAGATGTGCGCAGTGAGCCGGTGGCGCCACTGGGTGTAAAACGTTACGAGTTTGAAGATGAGCTGAAGGCCGATACCGTGGCCTCAATGTTTTATGACCTGACCGAAAGGCTGGCATCAATCGCCTATGAGAACCCGGATAATCTTGACGTCATTATCGATGATATGGGGCTGGCGATAAAAACAAGTGATTATTTCACCCGCTATAAAGGTGAAGGTGTCGCTGCAAATGACAAGGTAAGAGAAGTGGCTTTTTCACCACTGGTACTGGAGGAGGGCAGCAACAGCGATGTGGTTGAAATCAGCCCGATAAAGGTTGTTGTGTTACGCCTGAACGAGCATGTAGCAGCAACGCCAATGCCACTGGAAGAAGTCAGTTCACGAATTGAAAACATATTAAAAGCCCAGGGTGGCCATAAACAGACCATGGCGGCGGCTCTTGAAGCCAAGGCCAGGATTGAAGGCGGTGAGCCGGTTGCTGATGTTGTTGCCAGCCTGGAATCTGCCGGGGTAACGCTTGATGTTATCAAGTCGCTGAGCCGTAGCGATAATTCAAAGGTTCCTGATTCATCGATTTTGCAGGCCGCATTTAATTTGCAGCCTTCCGCGGATGGCAAGCCAGCGGTTAAGGAAATTGATTTAATGACCGGTGATGTTGCCCTGGTCATCCTGGACAAGATAAATATTCCCGGGGAAGTCTCTGACGAACGCCTGCAAGTTGTTAAAAGCCAGCTGCTGAATGAAAAAGCAATACACGAGTTTTCCAGCACCATGCTGTTTATTAAAGATAATGCGGATATAGACAGAAACAAACGGGTGCTGGATCAATAAAAAATAATTGATAAAGCTTTTGTTGAATTGTTTATAAATTTATAAAACCCAGAACGGACAAAGAGGTGTGCAATGGCAACAAATAAAATTGCTTTGCATTGGCAGATTTTAATTGCGCTGGGCTTTGCCGTTATTACCGGGCTTTTTCTGGACCCGTCTTTTTCCCTATTTGGTGTTACTTTTCTTTCTGTTCTGGTTTTTGCCGGAACATTATTTCTAAACGCCCTTAAAATGTTAATCGTACCGCTGGTAATGGCATCTATTATCAGCGGCATGATGAGCCTGAATGCGGAAACGCTGGGTCGTCTTGGTTCCAAAACCGTGCTGTACTATGCAACCACCAGCCTGGTTGCCATATTGACGGGGCTGTTTTTTGTTAACCTGTTTCAACCCGGTGTTATCGATGGTGAACCGGCCCGTTACCTGATCGGCCTGTCTGCAGACACCGATGAAGTGATCGGCAGGGTTGGCGATAAAGGGGCATCGGATATTGCCGAGGTGCTGCTTCGCATGATACCGGCCAATGTTGTCACCGCAGCCGCCAACGGGCAGATGCTGGGGCTGATATTCTTCAGCCTGATTTTCGGTTATTTTGTTTCCAGGCTGACAGGATCCGGTGCGCAGGTGCACAAGGACTTCTGGCAGGGACTGCTGGATATTATGATGATGATGACTGACTTTATTATGAAGTTTGCCCCCATCGGTGTCTATGCGCTGGTTACCAAGGTGATAATGGTATCAGGTATCGATGCTTTTGAACCGCTGGCGCTGTTTTTTGCCACCGTGCTGATTGCGCTGGGCGTCCACCTTCTGCTGTTCCTTCCCGTGGTATTACGTTATCTCGCCCGTGTTTCGCCGGTAAAGCATTTCAGGGCGATGCTACCGGCCTTGCTGACGGCTTTCTCGACAAGTTCTTCTTCTGCCACCCTGCCGATCACTATGGACTGCGTGGAGAACCTGGCCGGGGTGTCTAACCAGGTGAGCGGTTTTACCCTGCCACTGGGCGCCACCATTAATATGGACGGAACCGCTTTATATGAGTGTGTGGCCGCCATGTTTATCGCCCAGGCCTACGGACTGTCACTGGATATCACGACCCAGTTTACGATTGTGCTGGTTGCCCTGTTAACCTCGATCGGGGTCGCCGGTATCCCTTCGGCCAGCCTGGTCGCCATTACCATTATTCTGGGTGCCATCGGTTTGCCGCTGGAGGGTATTGGCCTGATTCTTGTGGTGGACCGGGTGCTGGATATGTGCCGTACTTCGGTGAATGTGTTCAGTGATTCGGTTGCAGCGGTTACTATTGCGCGCCTGGAAGGCGAGGAAACGAAACTGGTTTAAAAGCGTTTTCACCACAGAGACACAGAGGGCACAGAGTTTTTCTATGTTAACTGCGCTTGCGGCGCTGTTAACATTACAAGTTTTTTCTCCGTGCCCTCTGTGTCTCTGTGGTGAATAATGTTTTAGTCATCACCCATCAGACCGGCAGTATGATAACCGGCATCGACATAGAGTACTTCACCGGTAATGCCACTGGCCAGGCTTGAGCACAGAAATGCCGAGGCATTGCCGACTTCTTCGATAGTAACATTACGGTGCAGTGGCGCGCTCTGTTCAACATGTTCCAGTATTTTGCTGAAGCCGGTAATACCCTTGGCGGCCAGTGTTTTGATCGGGCCGGCAGATATCGCATTGACGCGGATGCCTTCCGGACCCAGCGAATGTGCAAGGTAACGCACATTGGCTTCCAGACTGGCCTTGGCCAGCCCCATGATGTTGTATCCGGGGAATGCGCGGACGGCGCCGAGGTAGCTCATGGTAATAATCGCCGCATCCTTACGGTTCTGCATCATGTGGCGGCCGGCCTTGGCAATCGCCGCCAGGCTGTACGAGCTGATATCGTGAGCGGTGTTAAAGCCTTCGCGGGTAATATTGTCCAGGTAGTCGCCTTCCAGCATTTCCTTGGGTGCAAAGGCAACGGAGTGAACAATAATATCCAGGCTGTCCCAGTAATCATCCAGGTGCTCAAAGACCGCTTCGATTTGATCATCGTCTTCAACGTCACAGGGGACAACGATATCTGAATCACACTCACCGGCTAGCTTTTCAACGCGTTCTCTCAGGCGTTCTCCCATATAGGCAAAAGCCAGTTCTGCACCTTCGCGATGCATCGCCTGTGCGATACCCCAGGCGATTGAGCGATTACTCGCCACTCCAAAAATTAACACTCGCTTGCCAGTTAAAAAGCCCATCGCTAGCTCCCCTAAATAATATTGTTATCGTTGGCCTGTCGTTGACCGGTACTGTAAACTTGAGGCCACATGTTAGGCGGATTATACCCGTAAATGCAACCGGAAATACAACCATAAAAACAACGATAAATATGTGTCACCCATGTTGAATCGACTGCTGGCTATACAATCAGGAATTCTTGCTGTTCTTTGCTTTTTTCTGAGTATGAATGTACAGGCTGTTCCGGCCATGGGTATGGGCTATGAGCCAAAGTATCCGCCGGACTACCGGCATTTTGATTATGTAAACCCTGATGCGCCGAAGCAGGGTGAACTGACCATGATGGGATTGGGTACCTTTGACAGTTTGAACCCGTATTTGCTCAAGGGTATCTCGGCCAGCGGGCTGGGGCGGCTGGTGTTTGAGAGCCTGCTGGAAAAAAGCATGGACGAACCTTTCAGTGAATACGGCCTGATTGCAGATGACTTTTACCTGTCGGATGACGGGCTGTCGGTCACCTTCCATATCAACCCGCTGGCCCGGTTCTCCAACGGTGATGAGATTACCGCTGAAGATGTAAAGTATTCATTTGATACGCTGATGAGTAAGGCCGCGCATCCGCAGTTCCGGGTCTATTACGCGGATGTCGAGTCCGCCACGGTGATAGACCGTTTGACCGTCCGCTTCCACTTTAAAAGCAAAAACCGTGAACTGCACATGATTATTGGCGAGATCCCGATTTTCTCGAAAAAATGGGCGGGTGATCAGGCCTTTGACAAAACCGATGACACCCGGCCGATAGCCAGCGGGCCTTACCGGGTGGAAAAATATGACCGTGGGAAAACCATTGTATACGTCAGGAACCCGGACTACTGGGCAAAAGACCTGCCGGTACGCAAGGGCATGTTTAACTATGAACGTATAACCTACAAGTACTACAAGGACTCCACCATTGCACTGGAAGCCTTTAAAGCAGGCGAGTTTGATTTCTTTTTCGAAAATTATTCCAAACGCTGGGCGCGCTCCCATAACGGCCCGAACTACGATTCCGGGAAAATTATAAAAACCGAACTAACCCACAAGAACAATGCCGGCATGCAGGGTTTTGCTTTTAATACCCGCCGCGACAAATTCAAGGATGTGCGGGTACGGCGTGCCCTGAGCCTGGCCTATGATTTTGAATGGGCCAATGCCAAACTGTTCTATAACCAGTATGTGCGGGCCGACAGCTACTTCAGTAACAGTGAACTGGCAGCAAAGGGGGTGCCGAAAGGCAAGGAACTTGCCCTGCTGGAAAAATATCGTGACCAGTTACCGGAAGCGGTTTTTACCCGCGAATGGAAACCGGCCAGTACATTGCCGCCGGCGAGTTTGCGAAAAAACCTGATCCAGGCACGCGACCTGCTGGCACAGGCCGGCTGGACCATCCAGGATGGTGTGCTTAAAAACCGGCAGGGTGAAGTCTTTAGCCTGGACATACTGCTGGTGCAGAACGGTTTTGACCGTATTATTGCACCCTATGCGCATAACCTGAAAAAACTGGGTATAGAAACCCGCTATCGTAAAGTGGATTCATCGTTGTATAAACGCCGGCTGGATAACTTTGATTTTGATATGGTAGTCACCAGTTTTCCATCATCGGTATCACCGGGTAATGAGCTGATGAACATGTTTTACTCCAGCTCGGCCGATGTCAAAGGGTCACGGAATCTACCGGGTATAAAAGACCCGATGGTTGATGCACTGGTGCAGCAGATCATCCAGGCAAAGAACCGGGAACAGGTGGTGATTGCTGCCCGTGCCCTGGACCGCGTACTGTTATACGGCGAGTACCTGGTGCCGAACTGGTATATCAATGTGCACCGCGTTGCCTACTGGAACAAGTTTGGCATACCGAAAACACAGCCATTGTATTATGATCCGGTGACGTGGATGCTGAAGGCCTGGTGGATCAGGGAACCAGTGAAAAACGAAAAATGAAAAGTGAAAAATTTAAAAGCGCACGGCCTGTTGTCCTGAGTGAAGTCGAAGGATCTATTCCCCCTGAATCGGTTACTGTAAAAAGTTAAATATGTTTTCCTATATCCTGAAAAGACTGCTGCTGATGATTCCGACCCTGTTCGGTGTCATGCTGATTACCTTTGCGGTCACCCAGTTTGTTCCCGGCGGGCCGGTGGAGCAGCTCGTCAGCCAGCTGGAGGGCAAGCACGGCACCGGTGAGGCCAGCAGCGGCACCAGTGGCCTGTACCGCGGTGCTACCGGGCTGGATGAGGAATATATAGAGGAAATCCGGGCCATGTACGGTTTCGACAAGCCGGTGCATGAACGTTTTTTCATTATGATGAAAAACTATTTAACCTTTGACTTCGGCGACAGCTATTTTCATAACAAGTCGGTTATCGACCTGGTTATTTCAAAACTGCCGGTTTCCATCAGTATCGGCATGTGGAGTTTTCTGATTGTTTACTCGACCTGTATCCCGCTGGGCATCGCCAAAGCGGTCCGCGACGGCAGTACTTTTGACGTGGTGACCAGTACCCTGATCCTGATCGGCTATGCCATTCCCGGCTTCGTTCTGGGCATTACCCTGCTGGTGTTTTTTGGTGGTGGCAGTTTTTATGACGTGTTCCCGTTGCGTGGCCTGGTATCGGATAACTGGGATACGCTGCCCTGGTACAAGCAGATCACGGATTATTTATGGCACATGGTACTGCCGATTACAGCATCGGTGATCGGCAGTTTTGCGGTAATGACGATGTTGACCAAAAACAGTTTTATCGAGGAAATCCGCAAACAGTATGTATTAACGGCAAAGGCCAAGGGTTTGTCTGAAAATGCCGTGCTGTACCGCCATGTTTTCAGAAACGCCATTATTCCGCTGATTACCGGTTTTCCCGCCGCCTTTATCGGCGCCTTTTTTACCGGCAGCCTGTTGATCGAAACCATTTTTTCACTGGATGGTCTGGGACTGCTGTCTTATGAGTCGGTGTTAAAGCGGGATTACCCGGTGGTGCTGGGGACCCTGTATCTGTTTACCATGCTGGGGCTGATCGCAAAATTACTGGCCGATATCAGTTACGTGATTATCGATCCGCGCATTCACTTTGAATCGGTTGACCGTTAACGGACTGTCTGTATTAATGAATATCTTTCACAGGAAAAAGGTTCAGAGCCTGTCACCGGGGCAGCGGGCCTGGCTGCGTTTTAAATCAAACCGCCGCGGTTATGTCAGCCTGTGGATTTTCAGCATCTTGTTTGTGTTATGTTTTTTTGCCGAAGTATTATGCAATGACAAACCGCTGCTGGTGAAGTATGACGGCAACTATTATTTTCCGATTGTACAAGCATATCCTGAAACAACCTTTGGCGGGGACTTTGAAACCGAGGCAGATTACACCGACAGCTTCGTCCGCCAGCAGTTGACGTCCAACGGTAACTGGATGATAGAACCGCCGGTTCCCTACAGTTATAACACCATTAACTTCTTCAGTGACCTGCCTAACCCGGCACCACCCTCATCACAGAACCTGTTTGGTACCGATGACCGTGGCCGTGATGTACTGGCGCGCGTGGTTTACGGTTTTCGTATATCGGTCTGGTTTGCCTTTGCACTGATGGTTATCGGTGTCGGCATCGGTATTGTTGCCGGCGCCATTCAGGGCTATTTTTCCGGCAGAACGGACCTGATTATGCAGCGCATTATTGAAGTCTGGTCATCTATGCCGGAGTTGTACCTGCTTATTATTTTCGCATCCATCTTCCAGCCCAGTATCTGGCTGCTGATCCTGCTGTTATCACTGTTCGGCTGGATGGGGCTGTCAGACTATGTGCGCGCTGAATTTCTGCGTGGCCGGAACATGGACTATGTGCGTGCCGCCCGTGCTATGGGTTTGTCGAACTTCACCATTATGAGCCGGCACCTGTTGCCTAACAGTCTGACGCCGGTAATCACCTTTTTACCTTTCCGCATCAGCGGTGCCATACTGGCTTTGACCAGCCTGGATTTTCTGGGCCTGGGGGTGCCGCCAACAACGCCCAGCCTGGGTGAGCTGCTGGCCCAGGGCAAAGAAAATATCGAAGCCTGGTGGCTGTCGCTAAGCGCATTTGTTGTCCTGGTGGGCACGCTGATGCTGCTGATTTTTATCGGTGAGGCATTGCGCGAGGCAATGGACACGCGAAAACAATGAACAATGAAAATCAAAAAATGAAAAATACAGAGGCATTGTTGAGTGTTCGGGGTCTCAGTGTTTCGTTTAATACCCAGAACGGGCGGGCGGATATTGTTGATCGTATCAGTTTTGATATTTTGCGTGGTGAGAACCTGGCGATAGTGGGTGAGTCGGGCTCGGGTAAATCGGTTACTGCATTATCTCTGCTGCGTTTGCATGATGAGAGCAATACCCTGTATCCGACTGGTGAGATAAATTTTCAGGGAACAGATCTGCTAAGGCTCAGTGAGCGGCAGATGCTGGATATCCGCGGTAAAAACATCTCGATGATTTTTCAGGAACCGATGACGTCATTGAACCCGGTGTTTACTATCGGCCAGCAAATCGAGGAGGTGCTGATTCTGCACCAGAGTCTTGGCAAGCCTGAACGCCGGCAGCGTGTTATTGAATTGCTGGATCGTGTCGGTATCCGTGAACCTCAGAAAAAAGTAAATGTTTTTCCGCATGCGCTTTCCGGCGGTCAGCGCCAGCGGGTGATGATTGCCATGGCACTGGCCTGTGATCCTGACCTGCTGATTGCGGATGAACCGACCACGGCGCTGGATGTCACCATCCAGCAGCAGATTCTCGACCTGCTAAGCGAGATACAGAAAGATACCGGCATGTCTGTGCTGTTAATCACTCACGACCTGAACATGGTGCATCGTTTTGCTGACCGTGTCTGTGTTATGCACCAGGGCAAGATTGTTGAGAGCAATAAAACAGACGAGTTGTTTGCCCGGCCGAAGCATGAGTACACAAAATTCCTGCTTGATAGCCAGCCGGACCAGAAAATTGCAGTGACCGAGGCCGGTTCCGAAATGGTTTTGAATACAAAAAACCTGCGATGCTATTTTCCGGTATACAAGGGTTTTTTCAAACGCAAGGTCGATGAGGTAAAGGCGGTCGATGACATCAGCCTGTCTCTGTACTCGGGTGAAACGCTGGGTATAGTCGGTGAATCCGGCTCGGGTAAAACCACGCTGGGGCTGGCAATGTTCCGCCTGCTGGCATCACAGGGCGAAATCTATTTCAAGAACCAGGATGTGACAAAGTTTAATGAAAAACAGATGCGTCCGCTGCGCCGTCATTTCCAGATTGTTTTCCAGGATCCGTTTTCTTCGCTATCGCCTAGGATGACGGTGCAGCAGATTATTGAAGAAGGCCTGAAACTGCATTTCCCTGAACTTGACCCCGGGCAGCGCCTGGAGCGAATAAAAAACATACTCAATGAGGTCGGGCTGGAAGAAGACAGCATGTGGCGCTACCCGCATGAGTTTTCCGGCGGCCAGCGCCAGCGTATTGCCATTGCCCGCACCGTGGTGCTGGAACCGGACGTAATCCTGCTGGATGAGCCCACTAGCGCGCTCGATGTTTCGGTGCAAAAGCAGGTACTGGCGCTGCTGGCGCATCTGCAGAAAAAGATGCAGCTGAGTTATTTGTTTATCAGCCATGATCTACGAGTGGTGCGTGCCATGTCGCACCGGGTCATCGTCATGCGCGAGGGACGGGTGGTGGAATACGGTGATGTTGATGAAGTTTTCGATAATCCGCAGCAGGATTACACCCGCGAGCTGGCCGCGGCTTCTTTATATAACTAATTGTATATAAAAGCATTATTTGCCACAGAGGCACAGAGGACACAGAGTTTTACTTTGTTAACGGCGCCTGCGGCGCTGTTAACAATAAAAGCTTTTCTCCGTGTTCTCTGTGCCTCTGTAGTAAATAACCGCTTTTCACCGCAACAGACCCGCAGCTGATAATACTTGACTAATCCACTGGGTATTTGTACAATAACCAACTAAATTAGTCAGGAATTCTGGAGTTCTGCAATGCGATTATCAACAAAAGGGCGCTATAGCGTAACAGCCATGCTGGATCTTGCGATCCACGACAAGGCCGGTCCCGTGACATTGGCGGATATTTCACAATGCCAGGGTATTTCCCTGTCCTACCTTGAGCAGCTGTTTGCCCGCTTGCGTAAATCCGGCCTGGTAAAAGGTGTGCGCGGTCCCGGTGGCGGTTACCGGCTGGCGCGTCCGGCTTCCGAAATCAGCATTGCAGAGATCATCTGCTCGGTTGATGAGAATGTGGATGTGACCCGCTGCAAGGGCGAGGGTAACTGCCAGGACGGTGGCAAGTGTCTGACTCACGAGCTGTGGACCAATTTAAGCAATAAGCTGCATGAATTCCTGTCCGGTATTACCCTGGCGCAGTTTGTCGAGCGCCCCGGTATCCCCGAACTATCTATGCAGCGTGACAAGATGATCGGCCGGTTTGTACTGGCTAAAAAGCAGGCGGTGGCTATTAACCGCGGCGTATTTAATATTAATAAAGAGCTGGTCGCTAAAGAACTGGCTGCTAAAGAAGCATTGAGGTAATCATGGCATACGGTGAAAAAGTTCTGGATCATTACGAAAACCCAAGAAACGTTGGCAGTTTTGAAAATGAAGATAACGTCGGTACCGGCATGGTCGGCGCCCCGGCCTGTGGCGATGTTATGAAGCTGCAGATCAAGGTTGATGATAACGGTGTGATCGAAGACGCAGTGTTTAAAACCTACGGTTGCGGCAGTGCCATTGCATCCAGCTCCCTGTTGACCGAGTGGGTCAAGGGCAAGACCCTGGATGAAGCCAAGGCCATCAAGAATACACAGATTGCGGAAGAGCTGGCTTTACCGCCGGTTAAGATCCATTGCTCTGTTCTGGCAGAAGATGCCATCAATGCCGCGATCGATGACTATAAAAAGAAACAGGCGTAGCCTGTTTTCGAGTTGGCAGTTGGCAGTGGTCAGTTTGCCGTAAAAGCTTGACAGCTTCGCTGTCGTTTTTACAATCTTTGCCAACTGCCAACTGCCAACTGCCAACTGCCAACTGCCAACTGCCAACTGCCAACTGCCAACTGCCAACTCTCTCCCCCAGACAAACAGCATAAAACACGTACTTCGGGTATAATACGCGCCTTTGAAATTGATTGAGGAATCCCCGTGCTTGAGTCATATCGCCAACATGTAGCAGAACGTGAAGCCGAAGGTTTACCGCCGTTAGCCCTTGATGCCGGCCAGGTGGCGGAACTGGTTGAATTAATTAAAAATCCACCTGCAGGTGAAGAAGAATTTTTAATGGATTTGCTGGTCAATCGCGTTCCACCGGGCGTTGATCAGGCAGCCTATGTAAAGGCCGCGTTTCTGGCCGATGTGGCAAAAGGCAATACCCACTGCGAGCTGATCGATGCTGTTCGCGCCACCGAAATTCTTGGCACCATGCTGGGCGGCTACAATATCCAGCCGCTGATCGACTTGCTTGATAATGAAACCACTGCCGATGCGGCAGCCGAAGCACTGTCCCACACCCTGCTTATCTATGATGCGTTTCATGATGTTGCAGACAAGGCCAAAAGTAACAAAGCTGCTGCACAGGTTGTACGCTCATGGGCGGATGCCGAATGGTTTACCTCAAAGCCGGCACTGGCAGAAGAGATTACGGTTACCGTTTACAAGGTACCGGGTGAAACCAATACCGATGATCTGTCTCCGGCTACCGAGGCCTGGAGCCGTCCGGATATTCCATTGCACGCAAAATCCATGCTGGTTAACAAGATGGAGCGACCGCTGGAAACCATTGAAGAATTGAAACAGAAGGGCCATCCCATTGCCTATGTCGGTGACGTGGTGGGTACCGGCTCATCCCGTAAATCCGCGATCAACTCGGTATTGTGGTACATGGGAGACGACATTCCTTTTGTTCCCAACAAGCGCGAAGGCGGTGTCATCCTCGGTGGTAAAATTGCCCCGATCTTTTTTAATACCGCGGAAGACTCCGGCGCCCTGCCCATTGAGTGTGATGTATCAGCAATGGAAACCGGTGATGTGATTCGCATCCGTCCTTATGACGGCTTAATCCTTAACGAAGCCGGTGAGGAAATCTGCAAGTTCTGTCTAAGCCCGGCAACCATGGCGGACGAAGTGCGTGCCAATGGCCGTATTCCACTGATTATTGGTCGCGGTCTCACCGATCGTGCGCGTGAATTTTTAAATGAAGGGCCGTCGGACATCTTCCTTAAACCGCAGCAGGGACACGATACCGGTAAGGGCTATACCCTGGCACAGAAAATTGTCGGCAAAGCCTGTGGCGTTGACGGTATCCGCCCCGGCACTTACTGCGAACCGAAAATGACCACCGTGGGCTCCCAGGATACCACCGGCGCCATGACCCGTGATGAGTTAAAGGAGCTGGCCTGCCTGGGCTTCTCCGCTGACCTGGTGATGCAGAGTTTCTGTCATACCGCGGCTTATCCCAAGCCGGTGGATATTAAGCTGCAACACGAACTGCCGGACTTTATGCAGACCCGTGCCGGTGTCGCGCTGCGTCCCGGTGACGGCGTTATCCATTCCTGGCTAAACCGCATGATTCTGCCCGATACCGTGGGCACCGGCGGCGACTCCCATACCCGTTTCCCCATGGGTATCAGCTTTCCGGCCGGTTCCGGGCTGGTGGCTTTCGGCGCGGCGCTGGGTGTGATGCCGCTGGATATGCCCGAGTCGGTACTGGTGCGTTTTAAAGGCAAAATGCAGCCGGGCATCACCCTGCGTGATCTGGTCAATGCCATTCCTTATGTTGCCATTCAGAAAGGCCTGTTAACGGTTGAAAAGAAAGGCAAGAAAAACGTGTTTAACGGCCGGGTACTGGAAATTGAAGGCCTGTCACATCTGAAAGTCGAACAGGCATTTGAACTGTCCGATGCTTCGGCGGAACGTTCAGCCAACGGCTGTACCGTTCACCTGGACAAAGAACCGGTGATTGAATTCATCAACTCGAACATCACATTACTGAAATGGATGATTTCGAATGGTTACGAAGACAAGCGCACACTGGAACGCCGCATTGTTGCCATGGAAAACTGGTTGCAGAACCCTGAGTTGATGTCGGCAGATGCCGACGCGGAATATGCTGAAATTATCGAGATTGATTTAAATGAAATCAGGGAGCCGCTCCTGGCCTGTCCGAATGACCCGGATGACGTGAAAACACTGTCCGAAGTTGCCGGTACAAAAGTGGACGAGGTGTTGATTGGTTCCTGCATGACTAATATCGGTCATTATCGTGCGGCCGGTAAAGTACTGGAAAATGTCAGCAGCCTGCCGACACGGATGTGGATTGTACCACCGACCAAAATGGATGAGCACCAGCTGATGGAAGAGGGTTACTACAATATCTTCGGCCGTGCCGGTGCCCGCACAGAGATTCCCGGCTGTTCACTCTGTATGGGCAACCAGGCGCGAGTAGCGGACAATGCAACCGTGGTTTCAACTTCCACCCGTAATTTCCCCAACCGCCTGGGCAATGGCGCCAATGTCTACCTGGCCTCTGCCGAGCTCAGCGCAGTTGCGGCAGCCTCCGGCCATATTCCGACAGTAGAAGAATATATGCAGGGTGTTAAGCATATCGAACCGATGTCAGCGGATATTTATCGTTACCTGAACTTCCACCTGTTGCCGGAATACCAGGATGTGGCTGATGGCGTAAAAGTCAGTCTGAGTTAGTGACCGCTTCCACATGATAAAAACCCTGATTTTTATCGCCTCGGGTGGCGCCCTGGGTGCTATTGCACGCTATGGCACATCGCTTGGGGTATATGCCATGCTGGGACGTGGTTTTCCATACGGTACCCTGTTCGTCAATGTGGCGGGCTCGTTTTTGATGGGTGTGCTGAGCATGATGTTGCTGGAGCGCTTTAACCTGGGGCCGGAATGGCGAGCAGCCATACTGGTCGGTTTCCTCGGTTCATTTACAACCTTTTCAACTTTTTCGATTGAAACACTCAACCTGCTGGAACAGGGTGATATCAGTCGTGCTATGTTAAACATATCGGTCAGCCTGGTGCTGTGTATCGTTGCTGTCTGGTTCGGCGTTAACCTTGGTCGACAACTGTGAGGAATTTGTCATGAATGTAACCGTTGCACGTATCTATGTGACAGAAGGTAAAAATGTTTATGAAAAAATCTTTAAACGTTTACACGATGAACATAAAGTAAATGGTGTAACCGTGTTTCGCGGGATAAGCGGTTTTGGCCGTTCCGGTGAAACCCACTCGTCAGAATTGCTTGATATATCGTTTGACCTGCCCGTCGTTATCGAGTTTTTTGACGACGATGAAAAAGTCCAGTCGGTGGTTAAATCGCTGGATGATATTGTGCCGGAATGCCATATACTGACGTTTTCTGCCAGCTTGAGCTGATAAAAAATCCAAATTTAAATTCAGATAACACTACTATGCTTGACCCAAAACTACTTCGTACCGATTTACAGTCTGTTGCAGAACAACTGAGCAAACGTAATTTCCAACTTGATGTTGCCACCCTGGAGCAGCTGGAAAGCAGACGTAAAGCCTGCCAGATTACAACGGAAGAATTACAGAATGAACGTAACCGGAAATCAAAGTCGATAGGCAAGGCAAAAGCAGCCGGCGAAGACATCCAGACATTGCTTGATGAGGTTGCCGGCCTGGGCGGCAAGCTTGATGCCGCCAAGGCTGAGCTGCAGCAAGTACAGCAGCAACTGGACGATATTGTAATGGGTATTCCCAACCTGCTGCACGAATCGGTACCGGTGGGCAAGGATGAAAATGATAATGTCGAA
>JAJRTD010000044.1 GCA_024278435.1 Gammaproteobacteria bacterium
AGAACAACATTACCAGAACAAACACTCCCTCCCCCACTCTAACTGACAATGAATAAGGTTTTTCAAACACTCTTTTACGGTAAAATACCGCAAATCCACAAAACCAGGTAACACATTGTCATTCATACGCCTCGCCAGCCTTAAAGACCTGCAAACACGCAAGTTAATGTGTGTAAAAGCAGGTAATTACAAAATTCTGCTGGCACTGGCTGAAGGCCAGTTGTATGCCGTGGATGACATGTGCACTCACGAAGACGCCTCACTGAGCAAAGGCTCGTTGCACGGTGACTGCGTTAAATGTCCGCTGCATGGCAGTCGTTTTCGCCTGGCCAGCGGCGAAGCGCTGGACGAGCCGGCCGAAGAAGCGCTCAATACCTACGAGGTTAAAACCGAAGGTGACGATATTCTGGTGAACATCCCGGACTAGAACCGGAAAACCCGATAGAAAGACTATGAACGACATCGACGAATTACTGCAACAACCACCCGCAACCATCATGCGCTCCATCATCCAGCGTATTGCCACCGGCCCCGACATGAGCAAGGATATCTCGGCAGCCGAAGCCCGCGCCGCCATGAACGCCATCATGGACAAGGAAGTTGACCCGGTACAGGCGGCCATTTTCCTGATCGCCCTGCGCATGAAGCGCGAAACCGACGATGAAAACAGGGGCATTCTCGACGGCATTCGTGACAAGACCCGTACCATAACCGCCGATGTAGATGAGGTGCTTGACCTGTCCGACCCCTACAATGGCTACAACCGCAGCCTGCCCGCAGCACCATTTCTACCCGCTGTGCTGGCCGCCTGCGGCGTTACCACCGTGTCGCACGGCGTGGAAACCATGAGCCCGAAATTCGGCATTACCCATCACCGGGTATTAAAAGCCGCTGGCAAAAATGTGGACCTGAGTGTGCAGCAGGCAGCAGACCAGCTCAGCAATAGTGATACCGGCTGGGCCTATGTCGACCAGAAAGCCTATTGCCCGGCACTGCATGACTTAGCCGCTCTGCGCTCCAATATTGTCAAACGCCAGGCCATTACCACTGTCGAAGTACTCACCGGCCCGGTTCGCGGCAAAAACAAAACCCACTACATGTCCGGCTACGTGCACAAGCCCTATACCCGGGTTTACGCCATGCTGGCACGCCACTCCGGCTTTGACAGCTGCCTGATGATTCGCGGCGTGGAAGGCGGCATCACTCCGTCCTTGCGCCAGAGTGGTAAAGTTTTTTATTATCACGATATGGGTGAGGAACAGGGCCAGGATTTTGACCCGGCAGAAATCGGCATCAAGCAGGAGGTACGCGCCACCCCGCTGCCCGATGACCTGCCACCGGCACCTGAAAGCGAAGACGTCAGCGCCAGCTTTGATGCCGAGGCCGTCGCAACAATGGCAGCCGATGCCGGGCTGGCCGCTCTCAATGGCGACAGGGATGGCGCAGCCGGTAGTAGCTATGACGCACTGGTTTACTCCGCCGCCATCGCCCTGTGGCACCTGAAAAAAACGCAAACCATTAAAGACGCCGCCGAAAAAGTACGCGAGGTACTGGACAACGGCAAAGCATTACAACATTTTAACGCAGCCCTTTAAGAACCAACTATCATGCCTTTAAGTAACGAAAAAAAATTGAAACCCGCGACCGCCTGATGCGCGACCCGGACTTCCGCGATGCCTTTCTACTGGAAGCACGCAATATGTACAAAAAAGCCCTGCAGTTCAATAAAGAACTGGAAGATGAGATCAACCGTTTCGAACAGATCCTCGGCGCCGACCCCGGCAGCTATGAAATCATGGAAGGTGAGGTCGATGAGATCGATATCTTCGAACACATTCTGGACGCCTATGATGGCCAGCTGCTGGAAGACGAAAAGGACAACAGCACGATTAACTGACAATATGGTTTTAAGTTATAAGTTTTATGTTTAAAGCTTCTTTTACTTATAACTTGCAACGTAGAACCTATAACACGCGGAAAGCAATATGCGCTATTACACAAAGATCATTACCCTGTCTCTCGCAGCCCTGCTGCTGGGCGCCTGCAACCAGAATGCCGAAGACCCGAAAACAGTCGCCGACAAATACTGGCAGCAGCTGCAAAGCGGTAATGCAACAGAGGCGGCGAAGCTGACCACGCTTAACAGCCGCCCGCTTTTAAGCCAGCACAGTGAACGCATAAACACCAACACCCAGCTGCACAACGGCGAAGCAAAAACCATCGTCAACACCACCATTACCACCATCAACCCGGAAGATAACAGCAGCAACAGCATAAGCTTTGAAACCGTGCTGGTACTAGAGCAGGGAAAATGGAAAATCGATGTAACACAATCCCCCATTCCACCGGCCGCCGTAGTAAAAGATGAAGAGCTGGAACAGATAGCCGAAGAACTTTCCGAATCATTAAAAGAAAACATGGAAACCATGGATGAAGCCGTCAACCACGGCATGCAGCTGCTGGACGAAGCCCTGCAGGAAGGCTCAAAAGAAATGAGCAAATCCCTGCTGCATCTAATGGACGAAATCAACAAAACCATGCAGGAATCTGTCGAGGAAATGAAAAAGCGCCGGCAGCAGCAATTACAGGAACAACAAAAACAGCAGAGGTCAAAACCCGATCCAGACAAGGGCGAAGGCATAATTTAACAACCCACCGACCAGGCGACCCGCATCGTTCACTGATAGAAATCCGCCACCCTGATTTAGCCGCCCCGGTGCTCCCGCTTCTTTTAACTTACGCGATATCATGCTACGGTATATCTATTTCGGACTCGGGGAAACAACCATGAAAACAAAACTACTCATCACGGCCTTATTCTGTTTATCCGGCACTGTCATGGCTGATGACATTCTTTCGTCCGCACCCAATGGCATCATGCTGCCGGAAAACTACAGCGACTGGCAAATCATTTCCTCTTCCCACCGTGAGGACAATAAAACCATGCGCATTATTCTGGGCAACGATGTGGCCATAACAGCGGTAAGGCTGGGAAAAACCAACCCATGGCCGGATGGCACTATTCTGGGCAAACTGGTATGGAAAGACGCAACCCTCGATAAATGGAAAAAAGCGACCGTCCCCGGAAAGTTTGTACATGCCGAATTTATGAAAAAAAACGCCAAATTGTATAAAGACACCGGTGGCTGGGGCTTCACCCGCTGGCTAGGTATGGAGCAGAAACCGTATGGCGACAGCCCGGCTTTTGTTAAAGAATGTTTTGACTGCCACCAGCCGGCCAAAGACAATGATTACGTCTTCACTCATCCGGTCGAACTGCCTTAAGTTATTTTACCGCCATTCATCTCGAACAGCCGGATCTTCTTTGTTATTGAAGAGCCGGCTGTTTTTATTTATGGCTGCCGTTATTCCAGGGATCATTCCGCCGCATCTTCAGCTGCAACACACTGCAGGTCATCGGGCGCTTGCCAGTGGCGAATGGAGTTTGCGTAATAACTGATAATCTCTGTTTCAGATGGCTTCATGCGATACAGGTTGTCTTTTTCGTCAACCAGCCCGCGGCCTGCCAGTGCATCCAGCGCCGAGCCCAGCACACTTTCCAGCGCACTGGATGTAATATCAATCGGTGCACCGGCTTTTTCAAGCTCACTTATTCTTTCCAGGCACATGGTTTTAAGTTCCAGCGAACTGCGCCAGCTGTCTTTGTTTTTTATCAGGATTTCACTCATCAGCGCAACCGGAACAATGGGGACAACACAGGCAATGTTGCGCATGATCGATTGCGCAAGGCCTTCAACTTCAACAAAACGCTGTTCCTGATCCAGCGCACTGAAATCAAGCTGGTGTTGCTGGCAATACTGTTTTGCGGAAACCGGCTCACCGAAATTTACACTGGCATAGCCGAAACGTCGCCAGCGGTTTTTTCGTGACAGCAATGCGTTTTTAAAAATAAACGAAACCGTTGTTTTAACCACAAACCACAGGCTGCGCTTTTCCGCCGACTTGTCCAGACGCCGGACCAGGCTACGGTCCTCAATGACCCGGTCATAATTAATACCAACCGGGATAAAGACAATGTCCTTGTCGCTGTGCGGGTGATAGTCACGCAACATATAATCAAGGAAGCCCAGGCGGGGCTCGCGCAGTTTTCCATCGCGGGTCAGGCCGCCTTCAGGAAAAACCGCCTGGCAAACCCCGGCGCGGGTCGACATATTGATATATCGTTCCAGCACCTTGCGATATAAGGCGTTACCGGAATTCCGCCGCACGAAAAACGCACCCATCGATTTAATCAGCGTCTGCAGCGGCCAGATTCTCGCCCACTCACCCACTGCATAGGACAGGGTTGTTTTTTCTGCCACCAGGAAGGAAACCAGCAC
The DNA here is from genome assembly GCA_024278435.1 of Gammaproteobacteria bacterium. Lineage (GTDB taxonomy): Bacteria > Pseudomonadota > Gammaproteobacteria > SZUA-229 > SZUA-229. The sequence goes on from JAJRTD010000044.1 coordinate 4,341, forward strand.
ATAGTCCATATTGCTGCGATGGTTCATCACAAACACCACGCTGGAATTCGAATCGATCTCGCTGATTTTGTTTTTGTCGTAGAAACTGACCCGTACCCGGTACACCAGGCGCGCCAGTTTTTTTGCCAGCCAGTAACCGATACGGAAATAAATATAGGCATTAAATGCCGGCACAATCTCGGCCGCGTACTTACGCGCCTTCTCCTGCGCCACAGCGTGCGGCATGCCATGTTCTTCAGCATACAGCTTTATGGCATCGATCACTTTTTCATCAAACACCAGCTGGTCGATCAGGGCCTGGCGCCGGGTAAACTGGATGGGACGTATTTCAATATCCAGCCGGGTATTGATTTCCTCAATAACCCGGTTCACCCTGCGTTTCAGATACCAGCGCATGCCGGGCAGCAAGACCCGATCCAGCACCATGATGGCAGAAAAAACCAGCAGTACGATAAAAACCCAGTATGGCAGAGTAATGGTTTCCATGACCTTATAATACACAATCACCTGACAGAATGGCCAACAACCGCTAAGATTGCCCACTTTTGAGAAAACCATTCAAGGTATAACAATGAGCAAATACGATGTTTACGGGCTGGGTAACGCGCTGGTCGATATGGAGTTTGAAATCCATGATGCTTTTTTAAACGAAAACAGCATTGATAAGGGCGTTATGACCCTGGTTGACGAAAACCAGCAGCACGAACTCATTGGCCAGCTGGACGTGTTTGAAGGCAACAAGGCCAGCGGCGGCTCGGCCGCCAACACCCTGATCGCGGTCAGCGCAATGGGCGGCTCATCGTATTATTCCTGCAAGGTGGCTGACGATGAACTGGGGCATTTTTACCTGGACGACCTGAAAGCGGCCGGTGTCGACTGTAATATGGACGGCAAACACAAGGGCGGCATTACCGGCAAATGCCTGGTCATGGTGACCCCGGACGCAGAGCGCACCATGCATACCTTTCTCGGCGTTTCATCCGAACTGTCACCTTATGAAGTCAGCGAAGAGGCCATCAAGAATTCCAGCTACTGTTATATGGAAGGCTACCTGACCACTTCGGAAACCGGCAAGGCCGCCAATATCGAAGCCCGCCGCATTGCCCGGGCCAATAATATTAAAACCGCGCTGACCTTTTCCGACCCCTTTGTGGTTGAACATTTCCGTGACGGTTTTACTGAAACCATCGGTGACGGCATTGACCTGCTGTTCTGCAACGAGGCCGAGGCGCTCAGCTATAC